>JBEPZA010000020.1:0-10719 GCA_041641075.1 Aquificaceae bacterium
TTTTTACTTCCTGTCCTTGGTAGCATATGTGTGTGCCAACTTCAGGTAAGATGTTTTTCACTATGTAGTTATCTCTTTCGAATCCTAAGCAACACACCAATCTTCCACATGGACCGGTAAACTTGCTAGGTGAAAGAGGAAGGTTTTGCTCTTCTATGTCTTTCAAATATATAGATTCAAAACTTTCTGCGAATTTGTAACAACAAGTCACATCTCCACAGTTTCCAACCCATCCCATCATCTGAATTGCATCTCTAACCCCTATCTGTCTCATTTCTATCCTTTTCTTTAGGTACTTAGCCAAGTCCTTTACCAAGTTTCTAAAGTCTACTCTTTGACTGGAAGTGTAGTAAAAGAACACCTTTGTGGAATCTAGCGTGATATAGCTTTTTATGAGCTTCATATCGAGTCCATAATGTTTTATTTTGTCCTTGCAGTATTGAAAAGCCTCTTCAGCTTTTTTCTCGTTCTCCTCGTGTTTCTTTATATCTTCCTCTGTAGCTTTTCTTAAAAAGATAGCTTTCGTAGTGGATGGTTCTTTTGAGTATCCAATAACTTTTGCTATTTCATCTCCCTTCTCTGACTTGACAACCAAAAGGTCATTTTTGTTTATATCTTGTTGCCGAACACCTTCTACTTGAAATATCTTTCTCGTATCATAAAACCGTGCCTTTATGTATGACATTTTCATCACCTCCAATTATTAAGTTAATCCACAACAAGCCTATGTTTAACCTAATTCCTCTGTCCAGATAGGTAGAGAGATTTGATACCACGCCTAAAGCTCTTTCATAACGAGTATATTCTTGTTTGTTTTCTTTGAGCTTGAGAGCAAGAAACCCCTCAAGAAGGCTCAAAAACAATTTTTGATCTTCATAAGCTAGTTTGTCTATATTTTGCAGAGCTTCGTACACTTTGTATGCATCTTTAGAAATTACGCTATCCAAGAGTTCTAGTAAGTTTTTCTTTTCAGCCAAAAGCTTGAGTTTTGTCACACTACCTTCAGCTAAGGATATTAGCTTTTGATCTTTTATACCAGTTATAGATATTAGATCTTCTTCTGTAAAAGGCGGTACATCTATCAAAAAGCATCGAGATTTTATTGTTGGTATTATTGAGTTTATGTTGTTAGTAGTTAGTAAGAAATGAGTATCCCAAGGTGGTTCTTCCAAAGATTTTAAAAGAGCATTTTGGGAATAAACATGCATACTCTCCGCCTCAGTTATCATTACTACTTTTTTCTTGGATATTGCTGGCTTCAAGTTAAGAAAATCTTTTACCCCCCTAATTTGATCTATCTTAATCTCTCCCTTTTCAGGTTCGACCAATATAAAATCTGGGTGTTCTCCTTGAAGATACAAAAAGGTATTTTTACCGCTCGAACCTTCACCGTAAACTTTTAGCTTTTCCTTTGGATTCTTAGAAAACATATCTAGATAGTGGCAAGAAACGCAGCTATTACATGGTGGATAAGTATTGTTCAAACATAATAAAGCCTTGGCAAATTCAAAGGTAATAGTTTTTTTGCCTACACCTTCTCGTCCGAAGAAGAGAATAGCACTGGGTACCCTATTGAGCTGGTACATTTTACTCAAGAAACTCCTTAGCCTTTCACGCATTTTAGGTCATCCCACATAACTTTTAAATTTAAGCTCTCATATCATCATTTCTTCTATAAACCTCACGTGATGCTTGCCTTCTATAAACTCGCGAGTGTTAATCAATCTTTTATGAAATTCTACATTGGTTTTTAGACCAGGTCCACTGATGATAAATTCATCTAGAGCTCTCCTCGCACGATTTATAGCATTATTTCTGTTCTCACCCCAAATAACAAGCTTGGCAATTAGTGAGTCATAATATGGGGGTATTTTGTAACCACAGTAGATATGTGTATCCACTCTTACGCCAATGCCTCCAGGTAAATAAAGCTCTTCTATACGCCCAGGTGAAGGCATAAAGGTATTAGGATCTTCTGCATTTATCCTAAACTCTATTGCGTAGCCATTGAATTTAACATCTTTGAGATTTAGCTTTTCACCATTGGCAATTAAGATTTGCCATTTTACTAAATCTACACCAGTTACCATCTCCGTGACTGGATGTTCTACCTGTATTCTACCATTCATTTCCATAAAGTAAAAGTTACCTTCATTATCCATTAAGAATTCCACAGTGCCAGCTCCCACATAGCCTATCTCCTTACAGAATGATTTAACTTTAGACTTTAGGAAACTCCTTTGCTCCTCTCCGATTGATGAAGAGGGAGCTTCCTCTACCAACTTTTGATGCCTCCTTTGAATGGAACATTCCCTTTCACCTAAGGTTATTACGTTTCCATATTTATCAGCTAATACCTGAATCTCTATATGTTTTGGATTGATTATGTATTTTTCTATGTAAACCTTGTCATCTCCAAAAGCCGCCTTTGCTTCTTGCATAGCGAGAGGTAGTTTTTCTCTTAGTTCTTTCTCGTCTCTAACTATTCTTATGCCTCTACCGCCGCCACCAGCAGAAGCTTTTATTACTACAGGGTAACCTATATTGTCAGCTACCTGTAAAGCTTGTTTAAAATCTACTGGTCCATCACTACCTGGAACCAAAGGTAAGCCAACTTTTCTCGCTATTTCTCTCGCTCTTATTTTATCTCCTATGAGGCTTAAGGTTTCCCAAGAAGGTCCTATGAATATCTTTCTACTTGCTGTCACTATTTGTGCAAATTTAGGGCTTTCTGATAAGAAGCCGTAGCCTGGATGTATAGCTTGGGCTTTTGAAACTTCCAGTGCGGACATTATACGTGGAATATCCAAATAGCTTTTTGAAGGTTCAGGTGGTCCTATACATATGCTTTCATCTGCAAGTTTTACGTGCATAGAATCCGCATCCGCTTCTGAATATATTGCTACCGTTTTTATGCCAAGCTCTTTGCACGTTCTTATAATCCTTACTGCTATTTCACCCCTGTTTGCTACTAAAACCTTCTCTATCATCTTAGATTGATTTTACCATGTCTTGCACGAGCTTTTTGAAAGCTTCCCCCCTTTCTTTGTAATCTTGGAACATATCAAAGGATGCACACCCAGGCGAGAATAAAAGAATATCTCCATAATTAGCCTTCTCAAAACTTTCCTTAACTGCTTCTTCTAATGTATCTTTTAATTCTATTGGGACTATATTTTTCCACTCCTCTCTAATTTTTTGGCGCGCTTCCCCTATAAGGAAAGCTAACTTTACCTTAGACTTTACCAAGTCTCTAAGAAAACTAAAATCTAAACCTTTGTCTTTACCTCCAGCTATTAGGATAACTTTACCGTCTGGCATACTCTCTAAGGCTGCCTTCATTGCGTTTGGTGTAGTGGATTTTGAATCATTGTATACCTTTACTCCATCGTATTCCCCTAGGAATTCCATCCTATACGGGAGACCTTCAAAAGTGTAGAGCACGTCCTGTATAGTGGAAACATCTACACCTAAACTGTAAGCTATATAGCTAGCAACTAAAGCATTATAGTAATTGTGCCTGCCTTGTATTTTTAATTTAGTCGCATCAAAAAGCTCTATATCTTCGTATAATCCAACGCCTTTGTATATTCTTAGTTGACAGCTCTCACAGAAGAATACTTTTTTAGCTTCTGATGGTGTGTTTTTTACTTCCTCTTGATTTGCATTTAGTATCAATGTATCTTGAAAATCCTGCTTGGCAAATATGTTATACTTGCTGTGTAGGTAATCGTCTACATTTATGTGCCAGTCCAAGTGGTCCGGAGAAAAGTTTAAAAAGGCGCCAATAAAAGGTTTAAATGTTTTTAGTGTTTTTCCCTGAAAAGAGGATATTTCGAGTACCGCCAAAGATTTTGGATTTTTAAGCACTACCGAAGAAAAGGGTATACCTATATTTCCTCCTTCTTCTACGTTATCAAAAAATCTTTTTAAGATTAAATATGTAATGTGAGTAGTAGTTGACTTACCATCGGTCCCAGTTATAGCAATAGCCTTGCCCTCGAAAAAACGCCAAGCGAGTTCCAGTTCTCCGACGACTTCTATTTCTTTCTCTTGAGCCAATCTCCATATGGGATGCCTTGGTGGTATACCTGGAGATAAAACAACTGTGTCTACAATATCAAGGTAGTCTCTTGGATCTGTAGAATCGTTATCATCACCAATAAAAAATTCTATGCCTTTACTTTTTAATAGTTCTGCACACGCTTTCCCGCTTATCCCACGACCCCAGATTAAAACCTTCTTCATATTACCTTAAGATTATAAGCTTGAATGCTTCAACAAAACCTTAGTTTATTATTGTCAAATTTATTTAATGTATTATATTTAACTCTTATGAAGGAGACGGAAAGGCAAGCATTGGAATACATGAGGATGGCTTACGATGCTTTGATAGAAGGTAATATTAAGAGAGCCATAGAACTGTACGAAAAGTCCATCAATATACATCCAACAGCTCAAGGATATACCTATTTGGCTTGGGCTTACAGTATGCTAGGTAATTACGAACTGGCCATTGATCTTTGCAAAAAAGCAATAGAAATAGACCCAGACTATGGGAATCCATACAACGATATAGGCTCTTACCTAATAGCTCTTGGAAGATACGAAGAATCTATACCATGGCTAAAGAAAGCCATAGTGGCAAAGAATTACGAGCCAAGACACTATCCACACATGAATCTCGCAAGAGCTTATTTAGCGATGGGGAAATTTTACGATGCATTAGAGGAAGTTAACAACGCAATAAGGATAGCACCGAATTATAAACCTGCCCATATTTTAAGACATCAAATACTGGGTATGCTCAATTGATTAGCTCCCTGTGGTTGCCCTTTATTTCTATTTGAATCTCAAAGCGTTTGGGTTCAAAACCAATTAATACCAGAAAACTCTCTCCTTGGTAATTAGGATCTTCGCCTAGGATGTCTAAGCTTCCAAAAGAATAGCTTACTAGGAGTGGATTGGGAGCGTCAACCACTCTGACTATACCTTTAGCTCTAATGATGCCTTTTGGTAATTCTTTGATATACCTTTCTAAATATTCGTAGGTTATGTTGTCAGTAAACTTTATGGTTTTTTGGTAAAAGAGCTCTCCTTCGTGACTTTCGTGTTCTAATTGTTCTACACTTAGATTTATTGTGTTAACAAAGGAAAATACTTCCTTGGGAAGCCTTCCGTAAGAGGTCTTCAAAATTAGGTATTTGGAGAACACTTCTTCTCCTGTGAAGAAGTTTCTCAGGGAGTATTTTTCTCTTATTTGCTTTACTTTTTCCTCAACCTGTTCTAATTGTGCGCTATCAACCAAATCCGATTTATTCAATACGATGATGTTAGATGAGCCTATTTGATGTTTGGCTGTTGCGGAGCTCTCGTATTTTTCAAAGTTTGCTACATCCACCATGCATATCACGCCTTCTATGGAAAATCCCAAGCTTTGTAGGCTGAGCATTATTGGAAAAGGTTCAGATACGCCTGATGTCTCCACAAAAAGAATATCCGGAGTGTATTTTTCCATTATTTCCTTGACGCCTTTTTCAAACTGACTTGATAAGGTGCAGCATATGCAACCTTCGGAAAGCTCCAAAACCTCAGAGTATACGTTTTTTAGAACTTTACCATCGAATCCAACCTCGCCAAACTCATTAACTACGACGGCGACCTTTTTGCCTTCAAAAGCGTGTTTTATGGAGTTGATGACTAAAGTGGTTTTGCCACTTCCTAAAAAGCCGGTAATGATAAAAGCCGGGAGCATCACTCGCCCCCATACTCCACAGAGTCTATTTCTTCCATGAATTGCTGTATTTGGAATAAGACGAAGTTAACTATTTCGTTTGTATCCATGTTCAAATACTCAGGATGTATATCTATTTCCTTCTCATGTATGTTGTGCTCTTCTGTGATGTATCTTACTTTCACGTAAGGGGTATTATCTTCTGCCTTAAAGAAGATGTCTACATCCAAATCGGGATTGTTTATCACGTTCAAGAGTGTTTCCTTCAGGTGCTCTATGATTTTTATTTCCATATCTATCTCCTACTAATCCGCAGCTGTCACCATAACCATTTGAATGCAGTTTCTCTTCAGGAGATCAGAACATACGTATACACATATGGCACAACCTTTACATCTTGAGTAATTTACCCATGCTATGTGTTTTTCATTGTGGTACATGAGGGTGTTTGGCTCGGGACAGAAAAGGACACATTGCTTACAGTTGTATTTAGCACAGCACGGTTCGTTAACATCAGCTACGTAGTACATACCTGTATGGCCTCCTTATGTGGTGATTTCTTCTTCTACCCATCCTTTCTCTTCTGCTATCTTAAATGCTTCTGCTATAACTTGCATGTTTTTCTCCAGGAGTTCCATCTTCTTCTTGAACTTTTTCTCTATAGCACTGTCCAACGAAGCTGTGCCACCTGATGCAACAAAGGTATTACCTAAGAATCTTTCCCTTACCGCTTTTTCTATGTGCTCAAATTCTACAAGCCTCGTTATACCAAAAAACAGTCCTATCATAGCCATATTGGTAGCGAGCTCTGTTCCAGCTATCTCTAGGGCTACTTTGGTTGCGGGAAACATTATAACTCTCGTATTAAGATCGTTTAGAATAGCCCAGTCTTCCTTCGAGAGGATGTCCACATCTGTGTTTATCATAACTAGTCCGTTTTCCTTAAGACCAGAGTAGAAAGGCATAGTGTAGGACTTACCGTGAGTTATAACTTGTGGGTGGTATATCATTATGACGTTTGGGTATACTACTTCCCCAACCTCGTATATTGGCTGGTCAGATGCTCTGACGTAAGCTTCTACGGGTGCCATCCTCTTTTCTGAGCCAAAGAATGGGACCAATGTAGCGTATTTTCCTGCTGCTGACATAGCGTTACCAAGAATGTGGGCAGAGGTGACGACACCTTGCCCACCAACACCAGCTATACGTATATTGTATCTTTTCATTGCCTTACCTCCTGTCCTACTCCCTCTATTTCTTCGAAGTACTCTTTAACTTCGTCTGTCATCCACTCATAGAAGCTAAAGTCCTGCTTTTCTCTTTTTCTGGCATCTTCGAGAACTTTTTCTGTGGGTATTGAGTATTCGATGTTACAGGATGTGTAAGCGTGTATAAATGTGGGACCAAAGTGTCTTGCCGCTAGTATGGCTCTCTTTACAGTTTTGGCTATCCTCTTAGGATTTGTAGGAGCTATCCTTGCTACGTAAACACATCCTGCTGTCTTTGCAAGTTCAACTGCGTTTATCTTATCAAACTGCTTTCCTTTTGGTGCCATCTTTAGTTGCACGCCCTTTGGAGACATTCCGCTTTCTTGACCGCCTGTATTTCCGTAAACTTCGTTATCCACCATTATGGTTGTAAAGCGCTCCCTTCTGAACCAAGAGTGCATGGTCATTCCAAAGCCTATATCTATCAGACCGCCATCCCCAGCTATCACTACCACGTCTTTGTCTCTATCAGGGAACCTTATGCTCAAGGCTCTCTTTAGGCCAGATGCTACGGCGTTTGTATCCCCGTAGTTTCCGTATATGAAAGGAACAGCTGCTTGAGAAAGAGATAACCTTGCGCAACCTGCTGTCCCTATAACTATAGTATCCTCGGGTTTAGGAAGTGCAGCATAAAACACCCTGATGAAGTATGCCATGAAGCATCCTGCGCACATTGGGTGTTCTTCTACGAGCTCCTTAAACTGCCCAAGTTGTTGTATGTCAATTTGTCTTCCAAACTGTCCATACTTAACTAGGTCTACATAATCCTTTGGCATATATTTTTCAAAGCCTGGTGATATTCTTACGTATTCTAAGCCCATGTTTATACCTCCTTAAATTTTTTTATACAACTACTTTCTTTTCTTTCTTAATTCCTAAGGCTTTGTATATCTCTTCCATTATAAGTTCAACTGGAAGAGTCATACCACCGTAAACTCTAGGACCACCTACAACTTTATCGTTGTCTGGTATGGTTGCCTTCACTTCTCTGGCAAGCCAACCTACTATATTGTGTTCTGGTATTATCACTGCCTTTGCGTTCTTCAGAACTTCTCTGATCTCCTTAGCTGGGAAAGGTCTTATGGATTTTACCTTTACCAGTCCTACGTTTAGACCTTCAAGTTGAGCGTATCTGACAGCCTCTCTTCCCTGAGCCGCTGCACAACCTGATGCCAAAACGAATACCTCAGCATCGGGATTAACAACCTCTATTGGACCACCAAGATACTTGTATATATACTTCATTGCTCTTATGTTGGATGACCATACTTCCTGCTGCCATACAGCGTGGATTAGGTAGCTCATAAAGTTGGACTTTTGGACTGGGGCGTCTCTCTGTATTCTTGCTGGTGGCACTTCGCAGTCAGTTGGGGGAACTGGTGCCTTGTATGGGTCCCTCGGAGGTAACTTCATGTCTTCTGGTGTCATATTTACGTAGCCTTTTGCGTGGGTGACGAAAAATCCTTCTGTGCATACCGCTATAGGTATGTATACGTCGACCATTTCCGATATGACAAAGCTTGCCAATGTGAAGTCAAAAACATCCTGTTGGTTTTCTGCATGTAGAACTACCATTCCTGAGTGGAGCAAGTATGCTATCTCCACGTTATCCGGCTGTATGGAAAGTGGAGCGTTTACTACCCTTGTTAGAACACCTAAGACAGCAGGTATTCTGTGGCCTGGCCAAGAAGCAATAGCCTCAAGACCTCTCAACAATCCAGGACCGGAAGTTGCGGTAAAGGCCCTTGCACCTCCTCTCACGGCTCCAGCTATAGCTGACATGGCGCCGTATTCTTCTTCTGCTCTATAGTAATCCTTTAGGTAACCTTGAGCCCATAAATCACCTACTAAGTGCATAACTTCGGACTGTGGGGTTATGGGATACGCTATAGCGATGTCTACGTTCGCTCTTTTTACGGCTTCCGCCATAGCTTGCGCACCTGTGATGAACTTTTTCTCACGAGGTGCAGAAAGTAAAAGATAATCAGCATCTACAACTTTTTGTTCTGGCATGGTTTACCTCCTTATTTGTTATTCAGTTTCAGTTACAGTCTCGCCTCTTCTGGGTATAAGAAGGTAAGAGTATTCTCCATAGTCCAATACAGATAGTGTTTCGTAATTTTCCTTAGGTAGCGATGGATTTTCTGGTGGAAGCTTAGGTTCCCACTGTATACCAAGTTCGTTTCTTACTTGTATTAGAACTTCTTTGAATTTTCTAACCTCTTCTGCGTGAACATCCCTTAAAGATACCATAGCGTCTTCGTGTCCTAGCTCACCGCATAGGGCTATGGTAAAGCAGTTAGTCCCAGCTCTTATCATTCTGAGGCTTAGATTAGCGTAGTGACAGTGCACCCCCACGAAAATACATGCTTCTATTCTATTGTGCAAGATTGTGAGGTTTGGGTGGTTTGGGTTTATTTCGGCCTCTGGGTCTATTTTGGGATACTTGGGTCTATAGTCTGGCATTGGTATTATCCTGCAGTTGGGAATTTCCATTGCAAGTTCCAAAACCGCTTTTGCTTTTTCCATTGCTTGCGCGTTCCATCCCCAAAGAATCTGAGGCCCGGGGAAGATTGTAGGGTTCTTTCTAGTTAGCAGAGCTTTTGCCGCCTCTCTCATGGCGACTTCTTCGTCTACTATCTCGCCGTAAAGAAGAGCTTTTCCAGGTGGTGGAAGAGATACACCCTCAAAAGCTGCGGGCGTAGGTATATAACCAGATGGGCCAGGTAACACTCTTGTCATTCTAAACCTCCTAATTTGGCTTTATATAAATATTATTAAACTCTTAGACAATGTCAACAAAAAATATATGATTTATTTCATGGAGCCTTGCCAATACAGTAGTATTCAAATCCCAAGGACTCCATTTCTTGTATATCAAATATATTTCTACCGTCTATTACAATTGGAAGTTCGAGAAGTTCTTTTATTTTTAGTAAGTTAGCTTTTTTAAATTCATCCCACTCGGTAAGTATAAGAAGCGCCTGAGAACCTACCAAAGCTTCGTAAGGATCATTAACGTATGTTAAGTCCTTACCTTGGGGGAACAATCTTTTGAAGTTTTCCATCGCCTTTGGGTCGTAAGCTCTTATGTGTGCGCCTTCTTTTAGTAATCTAGATATTATTTTTATGGATGGGGCTTCTCTTATATCGTCTGTATTGGGTTTAAAGGACAATCCCCACACTGCTAAGGTTTTTCCTCTAACACTCCAAATGACGTTTTTTATCATGTTTATAAAATGATCGATGCGTCTTTCGTTTATTTTTTCCACTTCTCTGACCAACGAAAAATCAAGTCCATGGTCCAATCCTATTCTGTAGAAGGCTTTTACATCTTTTGGGAAACAGCTTCCTCCCCAACCTATACCTGCATTTAGGAACTCTCTTCCTATCCTTTTGTCGTATCCCATTCCTTGAGCTACTACTCTTACATTAGCACCTGTCTTTTCACAGAGATCTGCAACCATGTTTATGAAGGAAATTTTCATCGCCAAAAAGGTGTTGGACGCGTGCTTTATGATTTCTGCAGTTGCAGGATCGGTAAATATAATGGGGCACTTAAAGTCTCTGTATAGCTCCAAAAACACCTCTTTGGCTTTTTCACTCTCTATGCCTATCACTATCCTATCTGGCTCCAAGAAGTCTTTTATAGCGCTTCCTTCTCTCAGAAACTCTGGGTTCGATGCCACATCAAAGTCTATGTTACCTTTTAGGTAT
>JBEPZA010000021.1:0-10706 GCA_041641075.1 Aquificaceae bacterium
GTCTACAAGCAAAGTGTCTCCGGGTCCAAGTCTTCCCTTTTTCTCTATTTCTTTACCGCTAAGGTCTATCATGCCAACCTCTGAACCAAGCACCAAAATACCATCCTTCGTTAGGATGTATCTAGCAGGTCTTAAGCCGTTTCTATCCAAGTGTGCTCCAACTACTTTTCCATCCGTAAAGGCTATTGCCGCAGGACCATCCCATGGCTTCATAAGGAGAGACTGGTACTCAAAAAAGTCTCTAAACTCTTTAGGCATGTCTGGAACGCTTTCCCATGCGGGAGGAATGAGCATATTTATGGCGTGTTCGGGTTTGTAACCAACAAGACACAAAAGGTCAAAGACTTTATCTAGAGAAGCTGAATCACTCTCATCGTAACTTACCAATGGTTTGATTAACTTAATTCTATCTCCCAAGATCTCATGTTCGAGCTCGTGTGAAATAGCCACCATCCAGTTTCTGTTACCTAACACCGTGTTTATTTCTCCGTTGTGTGCTAAATACCTAAAAGGCTGTGCCAGTTTCCAATTTGGGAATGTGTTTGTGGAATACCTTTGATGAAAGAGACATACAGCCGATTCTATTCTCTCATCTAGAAGCTCTGGGTAAAAAATATCCAGTTGAGGAGCGACTAACATACCTTTGTAAACCATTGTGCGTGTGGATAAAGACGCTATGTAAACTTTATCTTTTATTTTCTTGTCCGTTTCTATCAGGCGTCTCAAAAAGTATAGCTCTAACTCTCTTCTCTCTTGTTCCACTTTTTCACAATCTAGCAGAAGGTGGAATATTTTTGGCATGACTTTTAGCGCCGATTCACCTACGGCACTTTTATCTATAGGAACTTCTCTCCAAGCTATGAATGTAAAAGGTGTTTTTTTGATTATTTCCTGTATATGCAGTCTTAAATCTTCGTAAAAAAAGAAGACCCCTACTGCTAAGTTATCTATATTGGAGATATCCAGGAGTTCCTCGCTCAAGTAGTCCTGAAAGAATTTCCTAGGTATCTGTATAAGAATTCCTGCTCCATCGCCTGTTTTACCATCGCCACCGATAGCACCTCTGTGCGTTAAGTTTTTTACGGCTGTTATCCCCCATTTGACTATTTGATGACTTGGAACTCCACTTATATTGCACACAAAACCTACTCCACAAGAATCGTGTTCTCTAATCTCCATACTTTCACCTCTCACAGAGAAAATGGCTTATTATTTTAAAATAAACGAAACTAAAAAAACGTGCAATTTAATGACCTAAATAAACTCTGGAACACTAAACTTTGTATAACATAATCCAAAACACACAAGCATCAGGTTTGAACATTACGTAAAGTTTGCCTTGTAGAAGTTTGGAAATACACAGCCTATAACTTTTTGATATATTATATAATTAACACATGGAAATTATAGAAGGTCTAACCTTCGATGATATATTACTTGTACCTCAATACTCTGAAGTTTTGCCCCACCAAGTTGATGTTCATACGTATCTTACGAAAAAAATAAAGCTGAATGTGCCTATAATCTCAGCAGCTATGGATACTGTGACAGAGTCAAAATTAGCCATAGCCTTGGCTCGTGAAGGTGGAATAGGGATAATTCACAGAAACATGTCTATAGAGGCGCAAGCATTGGAAGTCGAGAAAGTAAAAAAATCTGAAAGTGGAATGATTCTAAAACCAGTAGTTATTCACCCTGATGAACCAGTTAGGAAAGCCATAGAAATAACTGGCTTATACAAAATATCAGGCGTGCCCGTAGTGGACAGTGAAGGAAAGCTAGTAGGCATAATAACCAACAGAGACTTAAGGTTTATAAAACCTACCGATTACGATAAATCTGTGAAAGACTTTATGACAAAGGAGAACCTCATAGTAGCAAAGGAAATGGTAACCTTGGAGGAAGCGGAAGAAATCTTGCAAAGACACAAGGTGGAAAAGCTACCCATAGTAAACAGTGAAGGCAAACTGGTTGGTCTCATAACCATAAAGGACATAATCAAAAGGAAACAGTATCCAAATGCGTGCAAAGATGAGATGGGAAGATTGAGAGTAGGAGCAGCTGTAGGAACAGGACCAGACACGAAAGACAGAGTTGAAGCCTTAATCGATGCAGGAGTTGATGTAATAGTGGTGGACACGGCGCACGGACATTCCAAGCGTGTTTTAGAAATTGTGGAATTTATAAAGTCCAACTACGACGTGGATGTTATAGCTGGAAACGTAGCCACGGGTGAAGGAGCTTACGATTTGATACAAGCTGGTGCTGATGCGGTAAAAGTAGGAGTTGGACCCGGATCTATTTGCACTACAAGGATTGTAGCTGGTGTGGGTGTTCCTCAAGTAACAGCTATCAGGCTCGCTTATGAAGTATCACACAAATACAACGTGCCCATCATAGCGGATGGTGGAATAAGGTATTCAGGCGACATCGTAAAAGCCTTGGCTATCGGTGCAAGCGCTGTTATGCTTGGAAATTTGCTTGCGGGAACTGAAGAAGCTCCAGGCGAGATAGTGTATTACCAAGGGAGAGCATACAAAACTTACCGTGGTATGGGGTCTTTAGGGGCTATGATGAGTAGAATGTCGACGGATAGGTATGGTCAGGATAAAATGGATAAGTTCGTTCCAGAAGGTATAGAAGGAAGGGTTCCTTACAGAGGAAAGCTAAACGATATTCTCTATCAGCTTATAGGCGGATTGCGCGCGGGGATGGGGTATTTAGGAGCTAGAAACCTTGAAGAGCTTCGTAAGAAAGCTAAATTTGTAAAAATATCTTGGGCAGGATACAAAGAGTCCCACGTTCATGACGTTCAAATAACGAAGGAAGCTCCTAATTATTGGGTAGAGTAAACGCAGATTAATGAGTTTCTTTTAAGATGCACTCTTTTTGTTTTTATATCATCCAAAACGGTTGGTAAACATAGAAGATGTGGTGAAAGCTTAATCAAAGTTCTCCGAGGAGAAAAAGCTTAATGGTGTTAGATTTGGCTTTTCATGTTAAAATATAACGAATGCTTAAAGATTACAACCCTTACTTAGAATACAAAAACGGAGAACTTTTTATAGAAGAATTATCACTAAAGGATTTAGCAAAAGAGTTTGGGACTCCACTATATGTATATAGTGCCTCATTTATAAGAGAAAGAATTAACGCATACAAGAAAGCATTCCCTGGGGCTCTCATATGCTACGCTGTTAAAGCAAACTTCAATCCTCACATAATAAAAATCGCAAAGGAAGAAGGAGCTGGAGCTGACATAGTTTCTGGAGGTGAGCTCTACTGTGCCTTAAAAGCTGGTGTAGATTCGCAGAAAATAGTTTACGCGGGCGTCGGTAAAACACTTCCAGAAATAGAATACGCACTAAGAGAAGACATACTAATGTTTAATGTCGAATCTGTTATGGAGTTGGATGTGTTAGACCACGTTGCCAAAAAGCTTGGCAAAAAAGCAAGAATAGCCATAAGAGTTAACCCAGACGTAGATCCAAAAACTCACCCATACATATCTACAGGCATGAAAAAAAGCAAATTCGGAGTGGATATAAGCACGGCAAAAAAGGAGTATGAATACGCAAGGAAACTCAAAAACATAGAGGTAGTAGGTATTCACTGTCACATCGGCTCGCAAATTTTGGATATTTCACCTTACATAGAAGCTGTTGAAAAAGTATTGGATCTATACAAGTATCTAACGAGGGAAGGTTTCGACATAAAGTATGTGGATATTGGTGGCGGACTGGGCATAAAGTATAGACCTGATCAATCTAATGCAGAACCACAAGATCTAGCCGATGCTATAAGACCTTACATTAGAGAGTTTGATGCTCAGTTAATTCTCGAGCCTGGACGTTCTGTGGTTGGAAACGCTGGTATATTGCTAACGCAGGTGCAGTTCTTAAAAGATAAAGGGCACAAACATTTCGTAATTGTGGATGCCGGAATGAATGACCTAGTTAGACCAGCTATGTACGACGCTTACCATCATATTGTTCCCGTTACCAAAAAAGATAACAGATACATAAAGTGTGACATAGTAGGACCTATATGTGAAACAGGAGATTTCTTAGCATTGGACAGAGAGATAGAACAAGTTGAACGAGAGGACTATCTAGCTGTTCTTTCTGCTGGCGCCTACGGTTTTGCCATGTCATCTCACTATAATGTAAGACCCAGAGCCTGCGAAGTTCTCGTAGAAAAAGGCTCTTACAAAGTTATCAGAAAACGAGAAACTTATGAATCTATTATAGATATGGTATAATAAGGTGTTTACTTAGGAGGTAGTTATGAGAGTAAAGGGACCCTCTTCTAAAAGGTTTAAAAAGAAAATATTAAAACTTGCCAAGGGTTTTAGAGGACAGAGAAAGAACGTTTATAGAAGGGCAAAAGAGTATGTTTTTAGAGCTCTTCAATATCAATACAGAGACAGGCGCCAGCGCAAGAGAGAGTTTAGACGCTTGTGGATAGCTCGTATAAATGCTGCAGTAAGACCTTACGGTTTATCTTATAGTAAGTTTATGCATGGAGTAGCTTTGGCTAATATTCCATTGAATAGAAAAATGCTCGCCGAATTGGCTATAACGGACCCACAGGCTTTTGCTCAAGTAGTGGAAAGGGTTAAAAAAGTTCTTTCTGAATCACAACCAGCATAATGAACGTAGAGGAAATACTAAAAAGTGCGGAGCAAGATATTTCCTCTTGTTCCCAACTCCACGAACTTTACGCAACAAAAGCTAAATACATAGGCAAGGAAGGTATAGTCACTAATCTGATAAAAACGCTAAAAAATCTGTCGCCAGAAGAAAAAAAACTTTATGGGCAAAGGATAAATTCCCTAAAGGAACAGCTTGAAGAGCTCTTTAAAGAAAAAGAAAAACAGATAAAAGAGCAAGAAGTACGGTTAGCTTTACAAAAGGAGTGGGTTGATCTGACTTTCCCCATTGAAAACTCTATTGGTCATTATCATCCAATTAGCCTAACATTAGAAAGAATAAGAGAGATATTTTTAAGTATGGGTTTTGAAGTAATGGAAGGTCCAGAAGTAGAAAGGGAAGACTATAACTTTGACCTTCTAAATATTCCGAAGGAACATCCCGCGAGGGATATGCAAGATACATTCTATGTGAACAAAGAAGGTTATCTTCTAAGAACACACACTTCCCCAGTGCAGATAAGGACCATGCTCTCAAAGAAACCACCTATCTACATGATAGCTCCGGGGAAAGTATACAGAAGGGATGACGATCCTACGCACTCTCCTATGTTTCATCAAGTGGAAGGTTTAGTGATAACTCAAGATGCTAACTTTAGACATATGAAATACACTATACATACCTTCTTAAAAGCCTTTTTCGAAAAAGATGTGAAGCTAAGATTTAGAAGTTCCTACTTCCCATTTACTGAGCCCTCTGCGGAAGTGGACATAGGATGTGTTATATGCGGTGGTGTAGGTTGTAGAGTTTGTAAAGGAAGCGGTTGGCTAGAAGTTATGGGGTGCGGTATGGTACATCCACAGGTGCTTAAAAACTGTAATGTAGATCCAGAAACATACCAGGGTTTTGCCTTCGGTATGGGAGTTGAGCGCCTCTGTATGCTTTACTATCAGATAGATAACATCAAGCTCTTTTACGAAAATGACTTAAGGTTTATAAGTCAATTTTAGGAGCTTTTATGCTTAAAGAGTTCACACCTCAAGAAAGGAAGGTAGTACTGGGTATAACGTTCGCTGTTGCAGTGAGAATGCTTGGTCTTTTTCTTTTGCTTCCCGTCTTGTCTCCATACGTGGCTACTTTAGAGAATTCTACACCTGAGTTAGTTGGGTTAGCTATAGGTGTATACGGGTTTGCTCAAGCTTTTTTACAGATACCTTTTGGTTACCTTTCAGACAGATACGGTAGAAAACCAATAATCATATTGGGAATGCTAACTTACATCGTAGGAAGCTTGATAGGTGGAATCGTAAAAACCGCCAGTCTGATGGTTGTAGCGAGATTCATCCAAGGTTTTGGAGCTGTATCTTCGGCAATGACTGCACTTTCCGCCGACTTGGTTCGTGAAGAAGTAAGAACTAGAGCTTTTGCACATATAGGTGCGTCCATAGGACTGGTTTTCGCTTTGAGTATAGTGATAGCTCCCTACATTGCTGGTAAATTTGGGGTTCCTTTTCTTTTTTTCATTACGGCTTTTTTAAGCTTTATAGCCACAGCTTACATAGCTTTTTTTATACCAGAACCCAAGGTCTATTCTAGCGAAAGGAAAATACAACCAAGCTTGTCCAATATATTGCAAATCATCAAAAGCAAAGACCAGCTTTTTTTGAACTTTTCTATTGGATTACTGCACGCTTACTTAGTTGCCATTTTCACCCTAATTCCCTATGAGTTAGTGTATACTTACAATTTTCCAAAAGTAGAACATTGGAAAATTTACTTACCATCCATACTAATATCATTAATCATTATGGTACCCGCTGTTGTTTGGGCCGAAAAAAAACACAAATTTAGTCCCGTATTTTTATTAGGAATATCTTTGATAGGATTTGGTCTACTGGTTATACTACTTTTTGACAGTTTTTTTTCTAATATATTACTTTTCCTTTTGTTTTTTATAGGATTTAATTTCCTGGAGCCCATTATACCATCACTCTTGGTTAAGCTTACATCAGAGGAAGTACGGGGACTTTCGCTAGGCTTTTTTAATACTACACAGTTTATTGGAGCTTTCGTAGGTGGCGTGTGGGGCGGATATGCCCTAAAGCATGGCGAATCATTCTTTCTACTGCCAGGAATTTTTATAGTGATTGCTTGGTTATCAATAAGCTTTATCTATCTTAAGAATTTACCCATAACTAAAAAGGTGGTATAATCTTAATACATGATAAAAGTAGAAATCGTCACACCACAGGGAAAGGCTCTAGTAAGGGAAGTAAAGTCAGTAAACATACCAACATCAGAAGGAGAAATCGGAGTTTTAGAAAAGCACATGTATTTAATGACCCTTCTAAAGCCTGGTTTGGTATATTTCGATGGAAATATGTCCGAAGGTTTAGCTGTCACTTACGGTTATGTAGACGTAAGCCCTGAACGCGTAATAATTCTAGCCGAGGAAGCATATACAATAGGCGAAATAGATGTAGGTAAAGAAAAGGAGGAATTTGACAAAGCTATAAAACAACTTGCAACTGCCAAAACCTTAGAGGATATCCAAGAATTGGAAAGAATTAAGGAAAAAGCGCGCACCTTGCTGGAGCTCGTAGAAAGGTTTGGAGGCGTTTAAGGAGTTTTCCTTTTTCGGCGGTAAGGTAAAATTTAGACAACCAAAGGAGCATAGGCTCTCCGTTGTTGAACTACTGTTTGTTGCCAACTTAAAGATAGTAAAAAAATCATCCAAGGTTTTAGATTTAGGTGCGGGTTTTGGTGCTCTGTCCATACTAATTGCCCTCAAATTTGGGTGTGAAGTGCATGCTTTAGAAAGAGACTCTGTTATGTTGAATTTGTTGCGTTATAATCTGAGGATTAATGACCTGGAAGATAAAATAAAAGTTATTGAAGCTGATTTAAAGTATTACAATAGTTTTATAAAACCATCTTATTTCGATTGTGTTGTAGTCAATCCACCTTTCTATACACAGGAGAATCCGAGTAATCCTTATCACTTTGAGACGGATACCAAACTCGAAGATTTTTTAGATAGTGCTTACTATGCTTTAAAAAATAATGGATATTTGAATTTATTAATACCTACGAATAGATTAAATGAGGTCTATATAAATCTTTACACAAGGGATTTAACTCCCGTTTATATACGTTTTTTTTATACAAAAGAGAATAAAAACGCAAAATTGGCACGAATAGTTTGTAAAAAAAAGGCGAAAAGTCAGGTAACTATAGAAAAACCCCTGATAATAAATAAGCCAGATGGTAGCTACACTCCCGAGGTTCAGTACATAATAAATTTTATGATATAATAGGAAGGTTTTTAGGAGGAGTTTATGAAACTGCCTGAAAAGTTGATAGATCGAATAAGTGATAGGATAATAAACGAGTTAACTCAAGAAGGATTAGTTGAGGCAGAGGATGTCTATACCTTTAAAAAAAAGATAGTAGCCATATTTAAAAGAGCTCAGGAGGAAGAAAGACTTCTCGATGAGGAAACTAAAGAAATTCTTAGAACGAAGCTGGAGTTGCTTGAAGAAGCAAGTTTAGATTTTAGATCAGCATTTAGGGCAGTAAGGGCAAGATTGGCAGAAGAGAAAAATATTCACACTTCAAAAAGAGAGAGAATAAACCAAATAGCTAATATGATAATGGACCTTATACTGGAGGACCAATCGATAGAAATATTCGATGACCCACCTAACATAAGGAGACGTATAAGACAGATTCTAATGGATGCGGTGAAGGAGGAAGAAGACATAGACAAGGAGGTAAGGGAGAGAATAAAGTCCTACTCAAGGAGAATAGTGGAAGGAACACCTGAGTGGAATCATCTATACAAAAAGATATACGAAGATGCATTAAAAAGAAGAGGCTTACTGTAAACTCTTGACAAAACTAAAAGAAAATAAGTTAAGCCTAAACGCAAATTCCTAATTAAATCCTTGTGTTTACTGAGCTTAGGGTAAATAAGCTATTGGATTTTGCCTATTTCCATACCTTATCACTTCGTAATGAAGGTGTGGTCCAGATGTTCTTCCTGTCATACCCACAAATCCCACTATCTGTCCCTTTACTACCTTGTCACCGTAGTTGACAGCATAGTTAGACAAATGCCCATATAAAGTAACAAACCCATGACCATGGTAAACTATAACAGTTTTGCCATAGCCGCTAATCCATCCTACGTAGATAACTTTTCCATCCGACGTCACACTTACAGGCGTACCATACGGTGCAGCTATGTCAATTCCAGTATGAAATTCCCTTTGTCCTCTAAACACCCGCCAGCCATACTCGGATGTTACTATTCCTACCACTGGCCATATGTCTGGTTTTGTCATTTCTACAGTTCTTATATCCAATAGTTCACTCAGTGCTGCATCCTTCGAAACCTCGATTGCAATTATTTCTTCAACTTCTTGTGGGATTATTTGATTCTGTAAAAGGCTGCTTTGTTCTATCTGTATGGTTTTGCTCCTAGGGATTTGAAAGGAGTCTTCTGCAGGCCCACCAGATCCTATTGGTGAAGTATTTACCAAAGGCTTGCAGAAAACCCCCCCGATAACTAATGCGAGAACCAGTTTTTTCATAGGAAAACCTCCTACTTTTTTAGGTATTAACCATAATACATCTATCGATTAGCTTGTGTCAAGTTTTTGCGAGAAACGTAGATATTTGTTCGCTTATGAACTTATTACTTTAACTATGACTTTTCTCTCTCTAGGACCATCAAACTCCGCTAAAAATATAGATTCCCAAGTACCTAAGACTAAATCGCCGTTTTCAACAGGGATTATCCTTGAGTTGCCAATTATGGAGCTCCTTATGTGAGCAGCTGAATTACCTTCTGCGTGTTGATAGTTCGAATCAATCCAAGGCACCGATTTTTCTAAGAAATACACGATGTCTTTGATTACATCTGGGTCCGCACCTTCGTTTATGAATACACATGCTGTAGTATGGGGGACGTAAACAACGCATAAGCCATCATTTATACCGCTTCTTTTTACTTCTTCCTTTACTTGATTAGTTATATTTACGATGCTAGTCTTTCTAGTCGTTTTAATCCTAATTATTCCCATCACACTTGCTTAATTTTGAATACGCACTTTTCTTTGCCTTGCGCTTGGCATTGTATTTCTTTTACTTCTATGCTCTTCTCTAAGAGCTCACTCAAGAAGCCCTTGAAGAAGCCTGCCATGGGTTCACATACTGGCTTTTCGCTACTTCCGACAGCTTCTACCAATATGGAGCCCTCCACCCTTATCTCCATTTTTTCTATATCGTACTCAAATATGTCTATTAGCCTGGATGACTCTGCTATTATAGTTAAAATATCCAAAGCTTCATCTAGCCTATCTGTATATAGGTTATACCTATCTTTAAGTATACGTGCGCCTTTTCTGCCGCCGAACTCCGTAGCTTTTTTGATTATTTTATCGATACCGAGCTTCGAAAGTTTGTAAAGATCTCTATAACCGTCAATTAGTGCCGCACGATGAATTAGCACAGACTCTCTCTCTATAGCTTCTGCAAGAATTCTAAGTTTATCGCTCATAGATTCCATCCCATACTCCTTAACTTTTGTTTTCCCTCCTCAGATATTTTATCCTTATTCCAGGCTGGTTCAAATACGAAGTTTATCACCACGTCCTTTAGATGAGGGAAATTGTCTAGGATATGCTGTCTAATATGCTGTGCAAAGTAATTTCTTGCAGGGCATCCTTGTACCGTAAGCGTCATATCTATGTAGGCTGTGTTATCTTTTACCAAAATTCCATATATCAAGCCAAGATTAACTATATCGAGAGGTATCTCAGGATCTCTTATATCTTTTAGCTTTTCAAGAATTTCCAATTCTACCATAGCATAAAAATATAGTCTTTCAAGTCTCTTTTTGCTTTATTTCCCATTTCCAAGCTGTTTCAATAATGAATTCTAAACTGTCGTATTTGGGAAACCATCCTAAGGTTTGTTTGATTTTGGTGTTATCTGCAACTAAAATTGGTGGATCTCCTTCTCGCCTGGAAGCGTACTTTACTTGAAAGT
>JBEPZA010000022.1:0-4687 GCA_041641075.1 Aquificaceae bacterium
AAGGCAAATAACCAAAAATACCTTCTGGTTGCACTGTAATTCCAATAAGGATTATCTTTGGAAGATACAGGAAAGCTTTTCCTTTTTATGAAAAGCCCTAGGGGTATGCATACTGCACCCAAAAGGATGACAGTGATATTGGCGTAAAGTATCAGTCTAAGTGGCAAGGGGAGTCTAAAGTAAGGATACAACACTAAGGATGAAACAAATGCAAGACTCAAAAATCCCACGCTTGCAAAGAAAAATTGTCTTATTCGTTTCCTGTATATTTCTATCATTAGAGATGTATTTTAAGTTATAATAACCCATTGAGGTTAAAGTAGTTGGTAGGGTATACACAATGAGAGGGATTGTAGAGATTCTTATATTTCTAACATTTTTTATGTTCATATTAATTAGCTCTCTAGGAGGGGACGTATTAAAAGCCATAATCCAAGCAATAGGAGGTGTTATCATGGGTGTTCCATTCATTGTAGTTTTCATCATAGCCGTGGTAATTTTCTTAGCTGCTAGCATTAAGGTTATTCCAGAATACCAAAGAGCAGTGATATTCAGGTTGGGAAGGGTGATTGGTTCAAAAGGACCAGGCATATTCATCCTAATACCCATAATAGACCAAATGGTAAAGGTGGACCTCAGAACTGTAACTTTGGATGTCCCAACTCAGGACATAATCACAAAGGATAACGTTTCCGTGAGCGTGGATGCGGTAGTTTACTTCAGAGTTGTAGATCCTGTCAGGTCAGTAGTAGAAGTGGAAAATTACCTATTTGCTACTTCTCAAATAGCTCAAACAACCTTGAGGAGTGTCTGTGGTGCAGCGGAATTAGATGAGTTACTTTCCGAACGAGAGAAGTTAAACATGCAACTCCAAGAAATAATAGATAAGCAAACGGATCCGTGGGGTGTTAAGGTAGTCGCTGTGGAACTTAAAAAAATAGATCTTCCTGAGGAGTTGCGTAAGGCTATGGCAAGACAGGCAGAAGCGGAAAGAGAAAGAAGAGCCAAGATTATAGCGGCGGAAGCTGAGTATCAGGCGGCACAAAAACTCGCAGAGGCTGCACAGATTCTGTCTACTCAACCAATGGCTCTCCAACTCAGATACTTGGAAGCTATACAAACCGCAAGTGTAAAACCAGGAAACACCATAATCTTACCCATCCCTACGGAAATGTTTAAGATGTTTTACGGTGAGAAGATACAGGGTTAAGATAAACAAAGCAGGATCGATTTTTATATCTATAACAATACTTTTAGGTGTTTCCGCTATAAATACCGGAAATAACCTTCTGTATCTGATAGTCTCTGCCCTTCTCTCCTTCATGCTTTTGTCTGGTGTAGCTGCTCTTTACAACCTAAGAGGTTTAGAGTTAAAGTTAATACCACCAAAGGAAGTTTTTGCCCAAAAGAGAGAGAACTTTAGAGTTATCTTGATAAACCGATACAAGTTCCCAAAGTTTTTGTTAACTTTGGAATCTATGGATGGGCAAGTCACTGTCCCTGTGCTCTTAAAGAGCACCGAAGTGCCTTTGCCTATGATTTTTAACGAACGTGGACCGATTAATAAAGTTATTATTACCATAAAGACGGACTTTCCTGTAGGCTTGTTTACCAGGTATTACCAACAGGAAGTGGAAACAGATTTTGTTGTATTCCCAAAGCCCATACCCTGGGACATAAAGATATTTCTAAATCAGGGTAAGGAAAAGCAAGAATACACAGAGACGATGACCAATTTGAGAGGTTACGATGAGATTGCCGGTGTGAAAGACTATCATAATGAACCTATGAAGTTAGTAAGCTGGAAAGCAACTGCAAAGACAGGAAGGCTAATGTCGAAGGAAGTCTACGCCTCTGCGCAAAGTCCCATAGTGCTGAAATTAGAGGAGTTGGATGGGGACTTGGAACTTAGGATATCAAAAGCGACATTTGCTACTATTAAACTCTTGGAGAGCAATTACCCCGTAGGATTGAAACTAGAAGACCAATACATTGCACCGGCAACTGGGGAAATTCAAAAAAGTAAAATACTCAAAGCTTTAGCTCTCTTCCATCAGGGCCCTAGGGTATGAGCCCAGGATTTTTATCATCTGGGTTCTTTTATTGAGCATGTGTATAGCTTCTTTGACGTTTTCGTCCTCTATGTGTCCTTGCATGTCTACAAAAAAAACATAATCCCAAGCTTTTTTCTTGGATGGTCTAGATTCTATCTTTGTAAGGTTTATGCCGTAGTTGTAAAATGTTTCCAGGGCTTTGTAGAGTGCGCCAGGTTCGTCTTTTAGGGCAAATATTAAACTTGTCTTGTCTTTACCCGTTCTTTTTGTGTTCCTCTTACCTATGATTAAGAATCTTGTGTAGTTGTTAGGACTATCCTGTATGTTCATAGCCAATATGTTGAGATGGTATGTGTAAGCTGCGACCTCGCTAGCTATAGCTGAAGCATCATCCACCTCAAGTGCTATTTCGCAGGCTTTTGCTGTGCTTTCAGTTTCTATCAGTTGGGCTCCTGGAAGATTTTTCTCAAGCCAGTTTCTACACTGAGCAAGAGCGTGTTTATGGGAGTATACCTTCTTTATACTTTCCAAGTTTTGCTGAGCGGATAGAAGATGAAGTTGTATGGGAATGACCACTTCTCCCACAATACGCAAATCTGACTCTAAGAACATATCCAACGTGTAGTTTACAACACCTTCTATGGTGTTTTCTACGGGAACTACTCCATAATCCGCTCTATCGCTTTCCACTTCTACAAATACATCCTTTATTGTCGCAGTTGGTATGTAAAGTGCAGAAAATCCAAAGCGTTCAAGAGCAGCTTGGTGTGTAAAGGTAGCCTTTGGTCCAAGATAAGCGATTTTTAGTTCTTTTTCCAAAGATAAACAGGCAGATATAATTTCTCTGTAAACATGAACAAGAGCCTTAGATGGGAACTCTTCCCCAGATTTTTTATTCACATTTAGAACTTTTTCTATGATTTCTCTTTCTCTCTCAGGAACATGGATTTCCAAACCTTGGCTTTTCTTTATATCACCTACGATCTTTGCCAGTTTTGCACGTTTATTTAGGAGCCTTACTATGTCCTCGTCTATCTGATCTATGTTTTTCCTCAGTTCATCCAGTTCCATCTTATGTAGTCTATAAACTCACTGTGGGCAAATTGTTAGCACTTGAGCGTTTTCCTAATACTTGCACTGACGCTTTTTGCTTCCAATATTTGCGCCTCTTTCTGTATATTTCCCGTAAGTATTCGGGGAAGGTTAAACTTGGATACTTACCCTTAGCTATTTTATGAAGATGCCACCACCATTTTTCCAAAGGTTGAGAGTTATCATCTTGCAGAGGTTCATCGGATATATCCATAGCCTCTAAGAATTTATGCACGTTTTGTATCAGCTTTCTGTCTGTCTTTTTTACGTATATGCTATCGTCTAAGCCTTCTTGGTAAACTTTCTCTCTCAGTTTTACAACTATGTCTGGGTAACCTACGCCAAAGTTTAGGAACAGCTCAACTTCTGCAAAATACACATAATCTATATCTACTTGTTTTTTTTGCGGGTCCATACTATATATTATAAACAATGATTAAAATCAGTGTAGTAGGAAGCGGCGCCATTGGTTTAAGCATAGCTTTTGAGCTATCCCTTAGGGGCTTTAAAACAAATGTTATCACCAGAGACATAAAAGAAGCTACCTCTTGGGTAGCAGGTGGTATGCTTGCGCCTTTCTCCGAAGGTTTAGAAGGTGATATTTTCCATTTTTCGTATGAAAGCCTAAAGCTTTACGACGAGTTTGTGGAAAAGATAGAGGATTTATCAAAGGAAAGGATAGATATATGGATGGATGGCATTAACAGAATAGTATTTAAGGATGAAGATGAAATCTTGCGCAAAGCTGAGCTATACTCAAGGGCTTATAAAGTAGAAACTCATAAAGATCCAAAGCTGATAAATTCTCAAATATCCGAAAGCGTAAAAGCTATAGTTCATTACCAAGAAGAAGGATGGGTAGACACCTACTCTCTTATGAACGCCTTGATAAGAGCCCTGGAAAGATTGAAGGTAGAAATTATTCAAGACAGTATTTTGAGTGTTATTACAAAAGACAGACGTGTAGAAAAGCTCATAGGTATAAGAGACGAGTATAAAGCGGATATGTATGTCTTTTGCTTGGGTGCTTGGACAAGGCAACTGCTAAACATTCCTGTATACCCAATCAAAGGTCAAGCCATAACACTAAACACCAGAATCTCCGATAAGGTTTTATATTCGAATGCTTCATACATAATTCCACGAAATACTTACACTTACGTTGGAGCAACGAGCGAACACAAGGATTTTTCAAAGAAAAGCACAGTGTATGGTATTTACTCTTTAATTGGCGGTTTGATGAGAGTCTTACCTAATGCTGGGCAAGTGGAATTCTTAAGCGCTTTAGTGGGCTTTAGACCTTGCACAGACGACCAAATGCCGGTATTTGAAATAGGTGAAAACTACATATTCGCCAGCGGTAATTGCCGGAACGGTATACTACACACTCCTATAACTTCCAAAATAGTATCGGATTACATAGACAAAGGCTTAGTGTCTAAGTATATAGAAATTTTCTCTTCCAGTAGACTAAAGGCATAAACAGCAATTTTGCCTTAGCTCGATATACTAAAGCTCTATTGATTGGACCTTTGCGTTTA
>JBEPZA010000022.1:4787-10305 GCA_041641075.1 Aquificaceae bacterium
ACCTACAAGCTATGAAGGACGCATGGGCTCATTCATAGCGTGTGTTCCCTAAAAGTGAGAATGTAACTATAATATATTTAACTTTGATGAAGCTATTAATACTAGCATCGGAGTCTAAAAGACGGGTAGAAATCCTGAGAATGTTGGGCTTTAAATTCCTAGTTATTCCTTCAAGAATAGAAGAGAAATACTACGATACAAACCCTTTGCTGATAGCAAGGCAACTCTCAAAAGAAAAAGCTCTGAAGGTATGGAGAGAGTATAAATACTCTGTGGTTTTAGGAGCTGATACTATAGTGGTTATCGATGGCAGGATTCTGGGTAAGCCTAAAACACAGGAAGAAGCTTACGAGATGCTGAAAACTCTCTCTGGTAAGTGGCACAAAGTTATAACCGCAGTTAGTATAGTATCTGACAAATACAGAAAAACCTTTCATGATACAGCGCTAGTGAAGCTAAAGAACTTAACACACGACCAGATAGATGAATACATTCACAGATGCCAGCCTTTAGATAAAGCTGGTGCTTACGCTGTTCAGGGATTTGGCGCTGTTTTAATAGAAAGAATAAAGGGAGATTTTTACACAGTCATGGGTCTACCAGCTGGAAAGACCTACAGTGTATTGAAAAGCTTTCTGGCGTAACGCAGTCTTATGCATTCAAGTTTTGGCATTTTGAAGTAGTTAGGCTTTTATGTGGCTAAAATCTAAAAGATGATGTGTGAGGTGCTTGAAAAAATAGAAGAGAGGATTTTCAAAGCGTGTGAAAGGTCCAGAAGAAAAAGGGAAGAAATACTGTTAGTTGGTGCTTCCAAGAGTGTGAAACCAGAAACAATTAAGTTATTTTTCGAGTGTGGACTAAAAAGTTTTGGTGAAAACAGAGTGCAAGAGTTTCTAGAAAAATACAACACTCTGAAAGACTTGCCCATAGATTGGCACTTTATAGGCACTCTTCAGTCAAATAAAGTTAAATACATATGGGATAAGGTATCAATTATCCACTCTTTGGATAGAGAATCCACAGCTAAG
This sequence comes from Aquificaceae bacterium, assembly GCA_041641075.1. Taxonomy (GTDB): domain Bacteria; phylum Aquificota; class Aquificia; order Aquificales; family Aquificaceae; genus JBEPZA01. Next base: position 5,816 of record JBEPZA010000022.1, read on the forward strand.
GAAATACAAAAAAGAGCAACACACACAATTAGGGTTTTAATTGAGGTAAATGTAGGAAACGAAGAAACAAAGGGCGGAGTAGACAAAAACAACCTAAAACACTTTGTTGAAAAACTTCTACATTACAAAAACATAAAACTGGAAGGTTTGATGTGTATACCGCCTTACTCTGAGGACCCCCAAAAAAGTAGACCCTACTTTGCCATGCTCAGGGAACTGAGAGAGAATTTAGAAACAGAATTTAACTTAACTCTGCCCCACCTATCTATGGGTATGTCTGACGACTTTGAGGTAGCCATAGAAGAAGGTGCAACTATAATAAGAATAGGTAGAGCACTATTTGGAGAAAGGGTTTACAAAAGGTGAAAGTTAGGTGTAAGGTTTGGATAGAGACGGATGACGGAAAGCCAATAATTAGTGAAGGCAAGTATAGACTACTAAAAGACATAGAGAAAACCAACTCTATAAAGTTATCTGCGCAAAATTTAGGTTTAAGCTACAAAAGAGCCCACTCTCAAATCAAAACCATAGAAAAGAGAATTGGTCAAAAAATACTCGAAAGAAGAAAAGGTGTAGGAAGTCTCTTGACCCAACATGGTAAAAACCTCTTGGAAATGTATGAGTCAATACTAAGAAGTGTTAAAAGTGTATGCGATACCAAGATTGACAATAAATAAGTAAAGTTTTTCAATGACACGCTTGCACTAACATACAACTGAGTTATATTTTTAACCTAAATATTAAATCATTGCAACAATTATGATTAAGCAAAGAGAGCCTATAGTTGCCATTGCTACACCTTATGGTGAGAGTTCCATAGGTGTATTGCGCCTGTCCGGTGAAGGTATACTTGAGAAACTTAAAGGTCTACTAAAAACGAAAAAAGATATCAAACCAAGGTATGCACACTTTTTTGAGCTTTTGGACCAAGAAGGAAGAGTCTTAGATCAAGGTGTGTTGATTTATTACAAGTCCCCATACAGCTACACAGGTGAAGATATGTTGGAGCTCCATCTGCATGGCAATCCTCTAATTTTGAAAAGAGCCTTGGAAGTTATCATGTCCAAGGGTATAAGGCTTGCTAAACCAGGAGAGTTTACCAAAAGAGCATTTTTAAATGGCAAAATGGACCTAACGCAAGCAGAAGCGGTGATGGACCTGATAACAGCAAAAACGGATTTAGCAAGAGAAGTTGCTTTAAACCAATTGAAAGGGGAGCTTTCTAAACTTATAAACCCTCTAAGGGAAAAACTTATACAGATGCTTGCCTACATAGAGGCAGATATAGAATTTGCTCACGAGGACATACCCACAATCACAAAAGAAGATATATTGAGCATACTAAGAGAAATCATTAAAAACATAGAGGATTTATTAGCTACTGTAAATAAAGGCGAGTTTATAAGAAAAGGTATCAACTTGGCTATAGTAGGTAAACCCAACGTGGGCAAGTCCTCTCTATTTAATGCTTTGCTCGGTCACGACAGGTCTATAGTGACACACATACCGGGCACTACAAGGGACTACCTACAGGAGCAAATACACATAAAGGGGATACCCGTAAATCTCATAGATACAGCAGGAATAAGAGATACCCAAGACGAAGTAGAAAGGATTGGAGTTTTAAGAAGCTTAGAAAGAATAGAAAATGCCCATCTTATACTTTTTGTCCTAGACGGTTCTAAACCTATTGATAAATACGATGAAAAGGTTTATAATTTAATAAGAGACAAAAAACATTTGGTAGTTCTGAATAAAAAGGACCTCGGTATGAACCAGCAAACTCTTAATCTTTTTCAAGACGCTATAGTGGTAAGCGCTAAAACTTTAGAAGGAATAGAAAATTTAAAAGAGCGCATGCTAAATAAGTTGGGTGTATTCTCTTATGATGGCTTTAACATCTACATCTCGGTGAGACACGCTGAGCTTTTAGATAAAGCTAGAAGCATTCTGAAAGAAATCTCAAGTAAACTTACAATGTTTAGTATATCACCAGAAATTCTTGCGTTGGAAATAAGAGAAGCCTTATCATACATAGAAGATATAGTGGGGGTAATAACCACAGAAGATGTTCTTGAAAACATTTTCTCAAGATTTTGTATAGGCAAATAAATAGGAGGTAAGTATGGAGCAAACCACTCAAGAAAAGAGGCTTTACACTTATGAGGAACTTAAGAAACTTTCTCTAAGCGAGTTGCAAAAAATAGGAAAGGAGTTAGAGCTACCAAGAGTTACAAATCTTCGAAAGGACAAGCTTATAGAAAAAATCCTAGATGCTCAAGCCAAGGAGGAGGGTTTAAACTTTGTCAAAGGTGTATTAGAAATACTTCCAGAGTCTTATGGATTTATAAGAAGTTCGGAAAATAACTATATGCCAAGTTATACGGATGTTTACGTGGCACCTTCGCAAATAAAGAAGTTTGGACTGAGAACTGGAGATACTATAATAGGTTACGCAAGAGCCCCCCAAGAAAGAGAAAAATACCAGGCCTTAGTTAAGATAGAGTCTGTTAACAACCTAAGTCCAGATCCTGATCTTCTCAAGTCAAGACCTCAATTTGAGAAGTTAACACCCTTCCATCCTACGGAAAGGTTTAACTTGGAAACCTCACCAACCGAGCTATCAACCAGAGTAATAAGCTTGATAGCTCCAATAGGTAAAGGACAGAGAGGAATGATAGTAGCTCCACCAAAAGCTGGTAAGACGGTGCTACTTCAAAAAATAGCCAGGGCTATCATACAAAACCACCCCGAGGTTTACTTAATAATTTTGTTGATAGATGAAAGACCGGAAGAAGTTACGGAAATGCGAAGAACGGTAGGAGAAGGTGCAGAGGTTATAGCTTCTACTTTTGATGAACCACCAGAGAGACATATGCAAGTAGCTGAACTTGTAGTGGAAAAAGCCAAGAGACTGGTCGAGCTTAAGCACGATGTTGTTATACTCTTGGACTCAATGACTCGCTTTGGAAGAGCGGCAAATGCAGTTACTCCTCCTACAGGAAGAGTGCTAACAGGTGGTATAGAAGCCACAGCTCTCCAAAGACCAAAGAGGTTCTTTGGAGCCGCAAGAAATATAGAAGAGGGTGGTTCTCTCACAATAATAGCTACAGCACTCATAGAAACTGGTTCCAAGATGGATGATGTCATATACGAAGAGTTTAAAGGAACGGGAAATATGGAAATACACTTAGACAGAAGACTAATGGAAAGGCGCATCTTCCCTGCAATAAACATAGAAAAATCTGGAACAAGAAAAGAGGAATTGTTATTGGAAGATTGGGAACTTCAGCGCATATGGGTGCTCAGGAAGTTCTTTGCCACTATGGATGCCATAGAAGCCATGGAGTTTTTACTTGACAAGCTTAAAAAATTCAAAACCAACAAGGAGTTCCTCAAAGCAATGCACTCATGAACATTATTGAATACACAAAAAATTTGGGAACTCTCTCAATAAAACCCGTTAATTTGATGTATGGACAGGAGGAATACTTATACAAAAACTTTTTGGATAAAGCTTCCAGTTTGCACAGAGTCCAAATACTTTGGGGTGATGAGATAAGCAGTAGGGAACTTTTGGAAAGAGTTTCTGGTGGTGATATCTTTTCTTCACAGAAGACACTCCTAATAGTAAAAAAAGCTCAGGACTTTCTCAAAAAAGTAAAAGATAAAACATTCATTCATAAATTGAGTGAAAAAGCAAAAAATGTAGCGGTATTTTTTGTAATACTTGAAAAGCTCTCAAGCCAGGACCTTCAGCAAGAACCAATAAAAACCATAACCACCATAGGAGATGTAATAGAGATTCCAAAGGTGGACAAAAAGAAAGTGAGGGAATTGGTAAAATCAAGGTTTGAAAAAGAGAAAGTCTTCATAGAAAACGAAGCTCTGGAACTTTTGCTATCTGAAAGTGATTATGATTTAATGAAACTTAGGAACGAAGTTGATAAGCTTTTGCTACTTGGTAAAGAATCCATTACGGTAAAGGATATTAGAGAAACAGTGCTTGGCGACAGAAGTCCAAATATCTTTGATTTTTTGGATGCTTTCTTTACAAAGGACAAGGAGAATGCATTAGTTCAACTATCCTCTTTGTTACGTAGTGGTGTCCCAGCTTTGCAAATTATGGCCACCATTTCAAACTACGCCATAAAGTTATACACCATGCATCGAATGGTTAAGGAAGGTGCAAAAATAGAAACAGCCGCAGCTAAGCTAAACATAAGGCAACAATTCCAGATAATCAAGTTCAAAACTTACTTAGAAAAAAGGAGCGAAAGAGACCTGAAAACCCTTATATTTCTTCTATACCAAAAGGACATGCTTATAAAAGTTTTCTTTGAAAACCCTGAAAAAGTTTTAAGAGACTTAGTGATTGAATGGTAATATAATTTGCTATACATGAGATTAGCTAAAGTTTACAGAGAAACTAGGGAAACGAAAATAGAACTTCAAATAAATCTAGATGGAAGAGGTAACTACACGATAGA
>JBEPZA010000023.1:0-10032 GCA_041641075.1 Aquificaceae bacterium
GCTGCCTTTCCACCAGGCACGTAAACACCAACTCTTTCAAGAGGTATGACACGTGTTCCAAGTATTATGCCTTCTTCTTCTACTATGAAGGAGTTTTCCTTCTGTTTCTCGTGAAATCTCCTAATTCTTTCGTAGGCTAACTCCAATGCTGACTTTACATCCTCTTCTATCTCGTTGTAGGCATTCTCGAGCTCTTGGATGGGGATTTGTATATTGTCTTTGGATATCTCCTGCTTGTCGTATAGCCTTGTGTATTCAAAAAGGGCTGTATCGCCTTCTTCTTTCACTCTTTTTATTATTTCTCTAACTTTTGGTTCGTATTCTTCTTCTACAATGTGCCCACGGCTGGCAAGAAACCTTAATCTTTCGTTGAATTTCCAATCACCGCTTCGTAAGTCTTCTATCTTCATAAGTATAAATATTAAACCACCTGAATTGGACAAAAGGTATAAATTAATTTCTATGAAATACTATATAAAGACCTTCGGTTGCCAAATGAACTTCAACGATTCGGAAAGAATGAAAGGAATACTCAAAAGTTTGGGATACGAACCTGCTCAAGATTGGCAAGAAGCTGACATCATCCTTTTAAATACATGCACTATCAGAGAAAAACCAGACCAAAAGGTTTACTCGCATCTGGGTGAGTATAAAAAGATTAAGGAGAGAAATCCTAACGCTTTAATAGCTGTCTGTGGATGTTTAGCTCAAAGAATGGGGGACCAATTGGTCCAAAAAGCTCCTGTAATAGATATTATGTTTTCAAGCTTTAACATGCACCAACTTGGTGAGCTCATTCAGCAAGCTCAGGCGGGCTACAAAGCCATAGCCATACTAGACAGTCCTCCCAAGGATGAGGATAAAATATGGGAGTATCCTATTGTCAGGGATAACCAATTCTGCGCTTACGTTACCGTGATGAAAGGGTGCGATAAGAACTGCACCTACTGTGTTGTTCCCAAAACTAGAGGTAGGCAAAGGTCAAGGTCTTTGGAAAGCATAATTGAAGAAGTAAAACAATTGGTAGACGATGGAGTAAGAGAAATACACCTTTTAGGTCAGAACGTTACAGCTTGGGGACAAGATATAGGAATTCCCTTTGAAGAATTGCTTTATAAGGTAGCTCAGATAGATGGAGTTGAGCGCATAAGATTTACCACTGGACACCCAAGAGATATGACAGAGGGTATTGCAAGAGCTATGGGGGAAATAGATAAAGTCTGTGAACACCTACACTTACCAGTTCAAGCAGGTTCAAACAGGATTTTGACTTTGATGGACAGAGGATACACAAAAGAAGAGTATTTAGAAAAAATCCAGATGCTAAGGGAATACAAGAAAGGTATAACCTTCTCTACGGATGTAATTGTGGGCTTTCCTACGGAAACGGAGGAAGACTTTGAACAAACCTTAGATGTTTTGAGAAAGGTAAAATTTGAGCAAGTGTTCTCTTTTAAGTTCTCTCCAAGACCAGATACACCTGCATACTCTATGGAAGGTCAAATAAGCGATGAAGTAAAAACTCAAAGAATGGCAAACCTACTCGATTTACAAAAGTCTATACTTTCAGAAATTGCTAAACTTTACGAATCAACCACTCAAGAAGTCCTTGTAGAGGGTGTGGAGGATGGCAAGAAACTAATAGGTAGAACAAGAACCAACAAATGGGCTACATTTGAGGGCTCTACCGATTACTTAGGAAAATTAGTAAAGGTCAAAGTCATTGAATCCACACCTTTTAACTTAAAGTGTGAAGTTTTGGAGGTGGTAAAATGATAGAGATGTTTGTTCACGGAGTGACTTTGGATCCTGTATCACAAATGCCAATCTTGATGCTTAAATCCAAGGATAACGAAGAGGTAATGCTTCCCATATGGATAGGCTTATTTGAGGCGGATAGCATAGTTAGGGAACTGCAAAAGGTAGAGCCACCAAGACCTATGACTTATGAGCTTCTGAAAAGTGCTATAGAAAGCCTATCAGGTAAGTTGGAGAGGATAGTGATAACTGATTTAAAGGATGGTACATATTACGCGGAAATTCATATAGCACAGGGCTCGAACCTAATTATAATAGACTCTAGACCCAGTGATGCTATAAATCTAGCATTGAGAGCAAATGTACCTATATACGTGAACCCTGAAGTGCTAGAAAAATCTAAAGTTCCAAAACCCGAAGAAGATGCGGAAAAAGAAAAGTTAAAGGAATGGCTGGAAAATATAAAGCCGGAAGACTTTGAAAAGGGATTTAGTTGATAGTGTTCCAATTTAACTTCAATTTCTCATATAGCCTTTTTAAGACAGTCTATCATAACCTCTTCCGGGGGTGACCCAACATCAACTATGGGGTATACATACTCGATCTGCATCTTCTCAGAAAGATCGTTTATCAAAATTTTATACAGATTAACTAAACCTTGCTCGAAGCTGATATTTTCCTTAAATACGTAAAGATCCATATCTTCCCTGTAACCTATGAGACCGTATTCTTCTGGATTGGGTATGCGTAAATCCGTTCCTATAGCGTAAGCTCTGCCATACTTTATAGCTATATCGCCTGGTACATACTCCTGTGCGTAACATTCCATTTCTACGTTTCTCAGTATGCTTTCATCCGGGGGCAATGCAACTATGTAAAGAGCTGATGCATCTTCTTCTTTATCCCTTCCTATAGCCTTTATCTGTATAAAGTAGTTCCAAGATCTCATTATCACACTCCTAACAGTACGTTGTAAAAGTACCTAATGAATGGAAATATTATATTACCTATAACGCCTGTGAATATTAGTATGGTTATTATTAAAAATCCGTAAGTTTCAAACCTATAGAAGGCTTCCCAGTACCTTATAGAGAAAAAGCTCATTAAAGCTCTGCTGCCGTCTAAAGGTGGTATAGGAATGGCATTGAAGAATGCCAAAACAAGGTTTATGAGAACAGAGTAAGTGAAGAAGATATATAGAGGTTCTAGAATATACGAACCTAGAAAGTCTACGTAACCGCTCTTTATGGTTCTTGCGAGCACTGCAAATACTATAGCCAAAAGTATGTTCATAGATATTCCCGCTATGGATACAAGAAATGTCCCTTTCTTTATGTCTCTAAATCTCATGGGATTTATGGGAACGGGCTTTGCCCATCCAAAAAGTATGGGGGACCCAAGTATTACTAGCAAAGCTGGAAAAAGTATAGTACCAAGAGGATCTATATGGGGTATTGGATTTAGTGTTAGCCTACCAAATTCTTTGGCGGTACTGTCTCCTACCTTGTAGGCTACCCAACCGTGAGCAAACTCGTGCAATATAACAGCTGCCATTATAGCCGGTATGGCAATTATAGCGGTCTGAATATCCATAAGCTTAAATTATAAACTTATGAGAAAGTGTTTAAAGTGCAACAGAAAAGCTGATGTTTATTTGCCATCCTACAAACTTTCCTTGTGCAAAGATCATTACATAGATTGGTTCCAAAAGAGAGTGGAAGCAACAATAAAAGAGTTCAAGATGTTTTCTAAGAGTGAAAAAGTATTGGTTGCCGTTTCAGGGGGAAAGGATAGCCTAAGCCTCTGGCAAGTACTTACACGTTTAGGATATCGCGCCGATGGTCTATATATAGATTTAGGAATAGGTGAATACTCAGAAAAATCCAAAGAGATTGCAATAAAGTTTGCAAAAGCTATAGGCAGGCATCTTTACATTGTAGAACTGAAGAAAGAAGTAGCACCTATTCCCACTATAAAGGAGCTAGACAACAGACCCGCTTGTTCTGTGTGCGGAACTCTAAAGCGCTACTACATGAACAAGAAAGCTAAAGATTTGGACTACAATGTTATAGCTACAGGACATAACTTGGATGACGAAGTGGCTGTCTTATTCTCTAACGTAATGGCTTGGAATTTAGAGTATCTAAGGCGTCAGTATCCAGTTCTAAAGGAGGAACACGGCTTTGTTAGAAAAGTCAAACCTTTGTGTAAAATGACCGAAAAGGAAAATGCTCTTTACGCTTTCTTTAGTGGGATAGAATACATCGAAGAAGAATGTCCTTTTGCTGAAGGTTCTACTACTATAAGCTACAAAAAGCTTATTGCTTCCCTAGAAGAAGAAAGTCCAGGGACTAAATTGAGATTTTATCTGGAGTTTCTAAGGAAAGTTTATCCTATTTTAAATACCAAAGATGAAAAAAACTTAAGTGTGTGCGAGGTATGTGGTGAGCCTTCCTCTTCTTCAATTTGCCCGGTGTGCCGATTAAAAGCCAAGGTTAGTGTATAATAAAAACTTTAATGCCAAGAAGAACAGACATAAATAGCATACTCATAATAGGTTCTGGTCCCATAGTGATAGGTCAAGCTGCAGAGTTTGATTATTCTGGAACACAAGCTTGTAAGGCTCTAAAAGAGGAGGGCTTCAAAATTATATTAGTGAACTCCAACCCCGCCACTATAATGACAGATCCTGAAATAGCAGACAGAACGTATATAGAACCCCTAACTATAGAAACTTTGGAAAAGGTAATCCAGAAGGAAAGACCTGATGCTTTACTACCTACGTTGGGTGGGCAAACAGCTCTCAACCTTGCGGTAAAGTTGTATGAAGAAGGTATTTTGCACAAGTATGGTGTGGAGTTAATTGGTGCCAGTTATCATGCGATAAAAAAAGGTGAAGATAGGGACCTTTTTAGAAAGTCTATGCGGAACATAGGTATGAAAGTCCCGGAAAGTGCCATAGTGTCTTCCGTAGAAGAAGGAATATCTGTAATAAAGGGTATAGGCTTCCCGGCTATTCTAAGACCAGCTTTTACCCTAGGTGGAACGGGTGGGTCCATTGTTTACAACATGGAAGAATTTCCAGAAAAGTTAAAGTTGGCTTTAGATGCCTCTCATATAAGGCAAGTATTGATAGACAAATCTTTAATTGGATGGAAGGAATTTGAGTTTGAAGTCATAAGAGATAAAAAGGATAACGTAATAATAGTATGTTCTATAGAAAATTTTGACCCTATGGGGGTTCACACAGGAGACTCAATAACGGTAGCTCCTGCTCAAACGCTTAGCGATAAGGAGTATCAGATACTCAGAGATGCGTGCATAGCCATAATGAGAGAAATAGGCGTAGATACAGGAGGCTCAAATGTGCAGTTTGCTGTGAATCCAGACAATGGGGACTTTTACGTTATAGAGATGAATCCCAGAGTCTCTAGAAGCTCAGCTTTAGCCTCTAAGGCTACAGGTTTTCCGATTGCAAAGGTTGCTGCAAAGTTAGCCGTAGGTTACACGTTGGATGAGCTAAAAAACGACATAACCAAGCACACTCCAGCATCCTTTGAACCTTCTATAGACTATGTGGTTGTTAAAATTCCACGTTTCGATTTTGCCAAGTTTCCGGAAGCAGACAGAACCCTAACGACAATGATGAAATCCGTTGGTGAAGTGATGGCTATAGGAAGGACATTTAAAGAAGCTCTAATGAAAGCTATGAGAAGCTTGGAAAGGGAAAGTCTGGATTTATTTGAGGAAAGAATTTCTTCTTTGGAAGATGAAGAACTAAAAAGGTGTATCAGAATACCATCACCAGATAGATTGTGGTGTTTGATGGAAGCTTTCAAGAGAGATTACCCAATTGAAACAGTTTATCAGCTTAGCAAGATAGATAAATGGTTTTTATATAACATAAAAGAAATAGTGGATTTTATAAAGCATCTTGAAAACGTAGAAAACCTGAGTGAGGATACACTACGGATAGCAAAGGAGATGGGGCTTTTGGATTACCATATAGCCAAAATACTAGGTAAATCAGAAAGCGAGATAAGAAAGCTAAGATTTAGTATGGGCATACTTCCCACCTTCAAAGGTGTGGATACTTGTGCCGGTGAATTTAGAGCTTACACTCCATACTATTACTCTTCATATGAGAGGCCTTACTATACGGAAGAGGGCCAGGTGATTTTGGATGAGGATTAGTAATCTTAAACCTTTCTTAATGAGTATGTTGATTGGTGTTTTAGTTCTATCTTGCAAAAAAAGTGAAAAGTATGACCAGGAGTTGGAAAGAAAACTAAATCTAGCATTTGATGTGCCTTTCGGTATTACCAAACTTTTGTGGGAGGAATGCTATAGACTAGATCTTGATATTGCAAAAGACAGAACAGAGTTTATCAAAGATCCAGAGAGTGTGTTTTTGTATACTTACACCTTAGCACAAAAGGGCTTTTCCTACAACGAAGTTTGCCAAGTTTATTTCCAAATGAGCGATACAAAAGGGTTGTGGTTTGTAGGTTCTATCCTTAAGGAAAGCTTTACGGATTCTGAAAATGTAGCTCATCTGTTCCATGAAATATCTTTCAGCGAAGATATAAAAGAACATGCTTGTGAGTTTTACAAAGAAAACGCCAAAGAAAGGGCTTTTTTGGTGTGTGCCAAACATATAGAGCTAAAAAAGTTATTTATCAATGATTAATAAGTTCTGTCTTTCTTATCGTGATTTTGCGCCTAAGGACATAGAGGACTTGTAATCTATAATATTTCTTATGAAAAATCTACTAATCAAAAGATTGAATGATTATATAAGATTGAACAACCTTCCTAAGGTGGATAACTTAGTTTTAGAGGTTCCAAAAAAAGAAGAATACGGTGATTACTCTACAAACCTTGCTTTTGTTTTTGCCAAGAGTGAAAGAAAGAATCCACAGGAAATCGCTAATAAAATTGCCAAAGATCTTTCTTCCACAGAATTTACCGCTCGGGCTATAGGAGGCTTTTTAAACTTCACATTCACAGAAAATTTCGTTAAAGGGGAGTTTGAAAAATTTTTAACCTTAGGTGCCGATTACTTCAGAGAGGATCTTGGAAAAGGTAAAAAGGTTATACTTGAGTTTGTAAGTGCGAATCCTACGGGACCAATGCACATAGGTCATGGAAGAGGAGCGGTAGTAGGTGACGTTATCGCAAAACTTTTAGAAAGTTACGGCTACGATGTATATAGAGAATACTATATTAACGATGCAGGATATCAAGTGCATTTACTAGGTTTGTCTGTATTTCATAGATACTTGGAGTTATTTGGAATAGAAAACCCTGATATTAAAGAAGCATTCGAAAAAGAAGGTTACAAAGGACTGTATATCGTAGATTTGGCAAAGGATGTAAAAGCTTTTTATGGCCAAGCTCTTTTAGAGGAAGATATAGGCGAAGCTATCCAAGTATGCAGCCAATACAGTGTCAATAGATTAATGGAGGATATAAAGCATGTTCTCAAATCTATGAATGTGGTTTTTGATAATTATTTTAGCGAAAGAAGCCTATTAGAAAAAGGTTTGGTAAAAGAAGTTATAGAGGAACTTACAAAGCGAGGTTTTACATACGAAAAGGATGGAGCCTTGTGGTTTAGATCTACTGACTTTGGTGATGACAAAGATAGAGTCTTGATAAGATCAGATGGCACATACACTTACTTTGCCAACGATGTGGCGTATCACTATAACAAATACAAGAGAGGTTTTGAAATTGCCATAAATATATGGGGAGCAGATCATCATGGATACTTACCCAGACTTGAATCCGCATTAAAGGCACTTGGCATAAAGGATTGGCTAAAAGTGGAATTTGTTCAGATGGTAAGGCTCCTAAGTGGTGGGCAAGAAATAAGAATGTCCAAGAGAACAGGCGAGTTTGTAACTCTAAAGGAACTCATAGAGGATGTGGGACAAGATGCGGTTAGGTTTATGTTTTTAACGAAACGAAGTGATACTCCTTTGGACTTTGATATAGATATCGTCAAAGAAAAAACATCAGATAATCCCGTATTCTATGTTCAGTATGCTCATGCACGTATAATGGGGGTTATGAGAGAAGTAAAGGCAAGACACGGAATTGATGTAGATAATGAGAATTTGGCAAACTACGTACAATTCTTGAGTCAAGATGTAGAAACGAAGCTCATGAAAAAGTGTTTACTGTTTAAGGATGTATTAATCGATGCTGTTGAGAACTTAATGCCTCACATAATTACCTATAATCTCATATCCTTGGCTAAGGATTTTCACAACTATTACAATCACAACAGGGTTTTGGTGGAAGATAAAAACTTAATGAAGGCAAGACTGGCTCTATTCCAAGGTGTAGGAAAGGTTATTAACTATACTTTAAAATTGATAGGAGTAGAAGCGCCATCTCGTATGTAAAGGAGGGAAAGTATGCAAAAAAATAGAAGGGTGATACTTCTCCTGGGGATAATAATAGCCTTGCTCTCCTTTTATGTAGGCTTAGAGTCTTGGATATCCTCTAACGAAAAACCGCAACCACCACCAGTGGTCGTTGCTCCGGTAAAAACTCAGCAATCTCAACCTCAACAGGAAAGTATACAAAAACAAACAGAAGAGCAAAAAGGCAATCTAAATACCCAAGAAAGTAAGCAAGATGCTATAGCAAAAGTCATACAGGATAGTAAGGTTCAGGAAAAACCACAAGAGATACAGCAGAAGACTCTGTCTCAGGAAAGTAAACAAGGCAATAATCTAAAACAAGAATCTGGCAAAGTTTATACAATACAAATAGGAGCCTTTACTAACAAAGAAAACGCATTAAAGGCTTTAAACAAAGCTAAGTCTTTGGGTTATTCTGCATACTTGAAGGAAGAGGAAGACTTTTATAAAGTTATGATAAAAGTCCGAACTAGTGATATAAACACGGAACTTAGAAAGCTGAGAGTCACCTTCGGAGGTGCTTTTCTGAGGTGAAAAAGGCTATCCTTGTGTGCACTAGTTTTCTAATTTACTCCTGTGCTGCAAATATTAGCTCATCTGATCAGGATGCTACCAGAGGTCAGTATCACTATGAGCTTGGTATGTCATCATTTCTCCTGAAAAACTATTCTGAAGCTATAGCCAACTTCAATAAGGCTTCACAGCTTATGCCGAGAGATCCCAAGGTATGGAATGCCCTAGGCATCGCTTACACCGAAGTACAAGAGTATGAAAAAGCCGAGGCTGCTTTTTTGAAGGCAATAGAAATCGATAAAAAGTTCTCTGAAACCTACCTAAATAGAGGTATAATGTATTACAAAAGAGGAGATTACACAAAAGCAAAAGAAAATTTAGATGTGTCTATAAGCGATGAGACCTTCGATAAGAAACATATATCTTATTACTACTTAGCTAAGGTTTACCAGCAGATGGGAAATACTGAAATGTATGTGAACAATCTAATTAAAGCTTCCTTATACAATCAAAACTTTCTAGAGCCTCAAATCGAGTTAGCCAGATTTTACGAAGAAAACAAAGATTACACAAAGGCATCTGAGGTGTATCTAAGATTAGTTCAAAGGAATCCTCAAATAGATCCTAGAATAAGATTAGACGCTGCTAGAAATCTGTGGCTATCTGGCAACACAGAATTATCAAAAATCATAATATCTGAGCTTATGAAAGATAGGAATATTGATACAAGTGTGTCTATTCAGGCAAGGACGCTTCTAGACCAGATACTAATTAGTGAACACAAGCAAAAGCACGGAATAATGGTAATGCATAAAGAATCCTCTGAAAGGACTGAGGTTTGGGAACAGAAGGATGACCAATTGTTTAATACTGTTCGAATTGATACAAAAGAGGATTACTCAAGTTCAGAAAGTTCTAAAATATTGCAGAGTAAGGAAGACCATAGAAGCGACAGCAATACACCGAAGGTAGAAAATACACGTCAAAGCCTTTCTAAGGAAAGGGTTTTTTATATACAACTTGCCGCTTTTTCTATGAGAGCAAACGCCGATGCATTTAAGAGTAGACTTGAGGAAACTGCAGCTTTAAGTAATATTACTATCGCCGAAAGAGACAACTTATACAAGGTTATGCTTGGACCATACACTTCCAGAGCGGACGCGGAAAGAGAATTAAATAAAATAAGGAAGCTAAAACTAAATGGTATAGTAGTAACCGAATAGTTATGAACTTGACAAAACTTGACTAAAATTTATTATAAAACATTATGGCACAATCAGCTAAGAAGGATTACTACGAGGTTTTGGGTGTCAGTAGGAACGCTACG
>JBEPZA010000024.1:0-9992 GCA_041641075.1 Aquificaceae bacterium
CTTACGTGTTGGAAGTGAACACCATTCCAGGTATGACAGAGCTAAGTCTTTTTCCCATGGCTTGCAAAAAAATAGGACTTGATTTTGATCAAGTGATTCACATTTTGGTAAAATAAAATAGAGAAGTGAAAAGATTTAGCGTACTGTCATATGTAATAATTACTGCGTGGATATTTCTAATTTCGTCCGCTAGCTTTTTTTTGCCATATGTAATAGACAGTATCTCTTTCTTTAAGATAAAACGTTTGAAGGTTGAAGGTTTAGAAATTGTACCTGCCTTTGTTATCTCCACTGCAGTTAGCGAATCGGTAAAAAACAACGTAGTTTTCCTTTACACACATAGAAGAAATTTGATAGAGAGAATAAACTATTTAAGTGGTGATGCCATACAGGATATACAGATGTCTCCAGTTTTTTCTTCGGATGGCGTGACTATAAAAATAGTAGCCAAGGAGAGGAAAGTATTTATAACTGTAGTAGTGGAAGATAAAGTGTTATTTTTTGATGAAAGTGGTTACAAGTTTAGCAGTAAGTATTACGATATATCTAATCCTATAGTCTACACTGGTGATCTTACACTGGTAGAAGATCATTTTGATACAATAAGAAAATTAATAAAAATTATGAGGAGTAGTGGGTATGAGTTACTAAACATGTATTTAACAGATACAAACACCGTAATTCATACGGAGAAGTTAAGAGTAACTATGCCTCCAATATTCGTAATTAATGATAGTATGATAAACAAGATTGGCAAGCTGAACAGACTAGATATGCAAGGAGTAAAGTCAGTAGACTTTATTTCCGAAGGCTTGGTTATTGTAAAATGAGTAAGATGAAAGTCATATCGGCGCTAGATATCGGAACTAGCAAGGTCATCTCTATAGTAGGGGAGCTAGATACGTACGGGGATATACACATAATAGGCGTAGGGGAGGTTCCATCGAAGGGTTTTGATAGAGGTAATATCACGAGGTTAGATTTGGCAGTTAGTTCTATAGTAAATGCAGTGAAAGAAGCTCAAGAAATGGCCAGTGTAAAAATCGAAAACGTAGTGCTTGGTATATCTGGAAGCAATATAAAAAGTCAAAACGAAAGGGATACGCTTAGCATATCACCTCAACCGGTGGACATAGACCAGTCCCATATAGATAGGCTTATGGAAAGGGCAACTACTAGAGCAAGAGAAGAAGGGTATGAAGTGATTAGCTACACACCTCGCAACTTTACCTTAGATAATCAGGATGGAATAATAAATCCTATGGGACTGTTTGGTTCTAAGCTTTCCGCGGAAGTACATGTGGTAAAGGTAAGTATAGGTCTGCTTAGGAATATAGAGAGGGCTGTAACATTGGCTGGACTTAGAGTCACAAAAATCTACGTTAACGGTATGGCATCCGCAGAAGCCGTTCTCACACCTGAGGAAAAGGAAGAAGGTGTTTTGTTAATAGATATGGGAGCAGGTCTTACCGACTTTGTGCTATTTAGCGGAGGTTTCCCCTCCGTCACAGGAGCCATACCTACAGGAAGCATGAACATCACAAAGGATATAGCTCACTTTATGAAAACTAGTTCAGATCAAGCTGAGAAGATTAAACTGGAAAGCGGTTATGCAATCGCAGACTTAGTAAACGAATCAGAAAGAATAAAGATAAAACCAAGAGGTGAAGAAAGAGAAGTATCAATAAGTAGGAGAGAACTTGCAGAAGTTATACAAATAAGATTAGAAGAGATATCCGACGAGATAGTAAAAAGTATAAGTTCTAAAGGCTATTCTTTGGACCAAATTAATGCTGGTATAGTGGTAACTGGAGGAGGTGCTAAGTTGGGAGGGATAAGAGAGTTTTTTGAGAGGTTCTTTGATATGCCTGTAAGAATTGGTTATCCCGAAGGCGTAATAGGTCTAAAAGAAAGAGTACAAGACCCCGCTTATTCATGCAGTGTAGGATTGCTGAAGCTAGCTGTGAAGGAATCTTTGTATAAACCTCATATGAACCTAATTGAAAAAGCGGGAAACAATAGAGATTCTTCATTTCTTTCCTTAATAAGGAAAATAAAATCATTTTTTAGAGATGTGATATAGGAGGTTACCATGGAAAGTATCAATCCAACAAGGATTAAGGTGCTCGGTGTTGGTGGTGGAGGATCTAACGCAGTTAATCGTATGAGTTTGGACGGAATAGAGGGGGTGGATCTATTTGCAATTAACACGGATATTCAGCATCTTTCATCTTTATCTGTCCCAAATAAAATACAGATAGGTGAGAAAGTTACAAGAGGACTAGGAGCGGGAGCAAAACCAGAGATAGGAGAACAAGCAGCTCTCGAAGATGCAGACAAAATAAGGGAGATTCTTAGAAATACGGATATGCTCTTTTTGGCTGTTGGGCTTGGAGGTGGCACAGGCACAGGAGCCGCCCCCGTAATAGCTGAAATAGCAAAGGAGATGGGCATACTTACTGTAGCAGTTGTAACAAAGCCTTTCAACTTTGAAGGTCCAAGAAGGATGCAAGCTGCAGAATTAGGATTAGATAAATTAAAAAGCGTAGTAGACACTTACATAGTTGTAAACAACCAGAGACTGGTAGAAATTTCCGAACGTAACCTTGGTATAAAGGACGCCTTTAAGATGGTTGATAGCGTGCTATCTAAGGCTGTAAGAGGTATAACTAGCATAGTGGTGACTCCCGCTCTAATTAATGTGGATTTTGCAGACGTGAAAACCGTTATGGAAAAAGGTGGGTTGGCTTTGATAGGTATGGGAGAAGGTAAAGGCGAAAGTAGAAAAGATTTTGCTGTAGAGAGTGCCATATCTAGTCCTCTTTTAGAGGGTAATACAATACAAGGTGCTAGAAGATTACTGGTCACCTTTTGGGTAAGTGAAGACATACCATTTAAAGATATAGAAGATGCGATGAGCAAGATAAGATCTTCCGCACACGATGATGCTTTAATCATATTCGGTGCTGTTTTAGAGGATTCTAAAGAGAATTTCATGCGTGTAGCATTGGTAGCTACAGATTTTGAAGATGCTCAAAGTCAATTCAAAGTCGTAAAGAAACCGCAAACTATGGAATTTAAGAATGTAGTTCCCGAGTCTAATATTGATCCAATACAGCCAGATATAGACGATATACCAGCATACTTAAGAAGAAAACGTAAGCTATGATAAAGATAGACACAAAAGGAAATAAAGCCCTTTCCTTTATTTTGGGTTTAGTCTACGGCTATAGGAACGCAGACATAGAACTAAAGATTTTGCCCATATCCAGTTTTTCACAGGAAAATCACGTGGAAGACAAGTGTTACTTTGTAAACAGGGAGACTGGTCAAGTTCACGAAAAATCCGAAGGATGCCACTACACCCACGTGTGTGCCATAAGAGAAGACAAGAAAAATAAAAAGGTATATCTTTTTATTTACAAGCAAATATAAAAGATGTTATACCTAGCTGTATGTCCACACGATACGGAAACTCAGGAAGGCATTAGAAGATGGCAACAGATAGCAGAGGATATAAGTAAAATCCTAAAAGAGAAGGTTTTATTTTACCCGTTCAAAGACTTCCAAGATGAAGTCCAAAAACTGAAAACACACACCTACCACATATACTATGCTAACTTAAACATTGCCAACGAGCTCCTAAAAAAAGGCTATAAAGCGGTGGGGACATACAAAGAGGAAAGGGACAAAGCTATACTCCTAAAAAGAGTAGATAAAAAGCTAGGGAAGTATATTAAGATAGCTTCTGTAAAAGTGCCAACAATAAATTTCCCTTCAGTAATAGCATCCCACTTTGACCTAAAGAACATAGATATATTGCTATTTAACAGCTTTAAAGAAGCTTTAGATGCGCTTGAAGCGAATTTAGTCGATCTTGCCTTAATTCACTTTGAAACTTACAAACATATAAAAAAAGAGGATTGGTTTGAAGAGTTTATCAGTGTGGATTTGCCTCAGTTTCACTTCTTTATGGTTCACCCTGATTTTGAAGAGAAACTCACAAAAGCTCTACTCTCGTTGCCTTACGTGGAAAGAATCCAAGACTCTGAAATTCAATACTTGGTTGCTTTCAATAATTTAGCCAAAGCATTTTTAGAAACTACGGAAGGGATTCAAATAAAAAAAGCGATAGATAGTTCCCCATACGTTATGCACATTATCCACAAAGACACTATCGTGTATGCTAACCAAGCTTTCTACAAAACCCTAGGTTACCAAAAAGAAGAAATTCTCAACACTAAACTGGAAGACTACATAACGGATGAAAAAGTAAAAGAGAAGGTAAAAAGAGATATACAAAGATGCATGAAAGGGGAAAAATTGGAAAGTTTTTATACAGAAATTAAGTTCTTAGCAAAGGACAAATGTGCCAGGTACTTTAACGCTTACCTTAGTAATATCCTGTATGAAGGCTCTTTTGGTGCGTACATCATCGCCATAGACAACACAAGAGAGAAAAAACTGGAAATTCTTAAAAACCTTCTTCATAAGGTAAACAGAGCTGCTTCTGGATGTTTATCTGAACACGAACTATACCAAAAGGTATGCAAAGCCCTAGTGGATGAGGTTGGTCTAAAAATGGCATGGGTGGGAGCACCGGGAGAAGACAAGTGGTTTAAAGTTCTCTACTCTTATGGCTTCGTTGATGGATACCTTGATGACATAAAAATCTACAGTACTCCAGAAGTCCCAGAAGGTAGAGGACCAACATGTACAGCTTACACCACAGGAGAAGTAAGTATAGTAGATGATATGAGAACTAACCCAATCTTCTTGCCCTGGAAAGAAAGAGCTTTAAAGAGAGGATATCTATCATCAGCTGCCGTCCCATTAAAAAGGAACAAAGAAGTAGTATCTGTTTTGAATGTCTATGCAGATGAGCCTAACTTCTTTGATGAAGAAACGAAGCAACTTCTAGAACAGCTCAGTAGAGACCTTAGCTTTTCTCTTGAGTTTATAGACCAAGTAAAAAAACAAGTGATTTTGACTACAGCCTTAGAAAATTCAGATACATGGATCTTGGTAACTGATGAAGATGGGAACATTCTGTATGTAAATGATGCTGTAACCAAGATAAGTGGATACTCCAAAGAAGAACTCATAAACAAAAATCCAAGAATTTTCAAGTCAGGTTATCAAAGTCAGGAGTTCTATAAACAACTCTGGAGCACTATACTGTCTGGCAAAGAGTTTGAATCAGTGTTCGTAAATAGAGCCAAATCTGGAGAAATTTTATACTTACACCAAAGAATAATTCCCGTAACTCTTCCGGATGGTGCAAAGAGGTTTGTGGGTGTAGGTAGAGATATAACAAAAGAGCACTACATGTCAGAAGAGATACACAGAATAAACTACTACGATCCAGTGACTGATCTGTATAACTACAGGGGCTTTTGTGCCAGACTAGAAGATATATTGCCTAAAAAAGAAAAAGCCTTCTTGATATTGCTAGATATTAACGGCATGTCCTTTATAAATTACTCATACGGAATTAAAAACGGAGATATGCTATTAAAGAATCTAGCTGAAAAGCTAAAGAGCTCTATGAAAGACGATGTGGTCATAGGCAGGCTTGGTGGAGATGAATTTGGCATACTCATACCCACAGAAGATGTAGAAAGTTTAAGTTTCGCCTTAGACGCTATTGGCAGTATCTTTAAAACACCTATACAGGTGGGGACTGAAAACATAAGTGCGGGCTACAATGCGAGTGTGGTAGTGTATCCAGACCATGGTAAAAGTTTAGATGAATTATACGAGCATGCAACGGCGCTTCTAAGAGAGGCAAAGTCTAAGGGAGAAGGTGCAGTCCTTTTTTATGAAAAAGGTATATTTGAACAAATACAATCCCATATGCAAACCAAAAGTTTAATAAAAAGAGCCTTGGAAGAAAGGCTCTTTGTGTTTTATTACCAGCCATACTATGAGCTAAGAAGTATGCAAATAGCAGGGTTGGAAGCTCTTGTGAGGATAAGACTACCCAATGGAGATGTGCTTTCACCCGCTGTATTCATAAGAGAGCTCGAAGAAGGTCCTTACAATCAGTTGCTATCTTTTGAGGAATGGGCAATTGACTACATCGCTAAGAAATCGATAGAGTTTGGCTTACCAGTAAGTGTTAATTTATCTGCAAGAACATTCTCTAAATGGGATTCTGTATTTAAGATTCTAAACATAAAAGAACAGCTTAAATCTAGCAAGGCAACATTGCTAGTAGAGTTAACCGAAAGAACTATGTTAGATCTAGATACGATTGAGTTTACCAAAATAATTGAACTTATAAGGGACAATCATGGAAATTTCAAGATAAAAGTTGTAATAGATGATTTTGGTACAGGTTATTCTGGACTTTCTTATTTGATAAGTATACGAGCAGATTTGGTAAAGTTAGATAAAAGCTTCGTTCATAGAATAGATGTAAATAGCAGAGTAAGCATCTTTTTAAGACATGTGATAAACTTGCTAAAAGCCCTAGGATATGAAACATTGGCAGAGGGAGTGGAGACACAGTCACAGCTAGAGCTCCTCAAAGAAATGGGATGTGATTATGCACAGGGCTATCTTTTATGCAAGCCTATGACAGAGGAGCAAATCAAGGAATTAATAAATTCAACACAAAAGAAAAGTAGCATCTAAAATAATTGAATTTTAAGGATTTATTCATAGATTTTTTTATAAGGAGCGTTGAAATGAGTATTTTGCTAGCTTTGCTAATATCTTTACCTTTTGGAATGTCTCAAGCTCAAACTATAAAGGCATATTATAATCCAAACTGTGGCTGTTGCCTTTCCTACTTTTCCAAGTTGGAAAAAGAAGGCTTCAAAATAGAACGTATTAAAGTAGATTATACGGAGCTCGACAGAATAAAGAACAAATTTGGAATACCTATTGAGATGAGATCCTGTCACACTATGGAATACCAGGGTAGGTTTATAGAAGGACACGTTAAGCCTGAAGGAGTAAGGCGAGTTATGAAAGAAAGAGACATAAAAGGTGTGGCGTCCAAACACACGCTGAAGAGTGCACGTGGCGGCTTTGAGGACGAATACTCCGTATTGAAAAAGTAGATTTTTAAAAACCTCTTCCCGTTATTATCCTCAATATATCATTTATCATCACAAAAACCGAAAGCGTTATTATCAATGCAAATCCCAACCTCTGCCAGTTTTCTTTAAACCTTGGTGATAATGGACTTCCTTTGATAGACTCAACCAAAAACAGTAATATAAGCCCACCATCAAGAACAGGTAAGGGCAAGAGATTAAATATAGCCAATTGAATAGATATGAAAGCCATCATACCCAGAAAGGTAATCAATCCATGCTGAGCGGACTCTCCCGCAAGTTGTGCTATAGCTATCGGTCCACCGAGATTGTCGAAAGACACAGACCCGGTAATTAACGCCCAAACGGCTTTTAAGGATAGAGTTGATATGTATATAGTTCTGTTGATAGCTTCCCTGATAGCTTCACTCATGCTTAGCTTTACATCTGTGGTTTCCACATAAGGTGATACACCAAGAATTGGTAAGCCTGTTTTTTCGTCCAATTTGGGAACAACAGTTATATCCAGAATTTCCTCTCCTCTCTTAATTTTTAGACTTATAGGGTTACCCTTAGAATTTCTTATAACTTCTACAGCTTCGTTCCAATTCCTTATTTCTTTTTGATTTACAGATAATATAATGTCGCCTTCCTTAATACCAACTTGATGAGCGGGTGTGTTAGGAATCACTTTCCCTACTTTAGGATTAAGTGAAGGCTCTGCACCAAACCCAACAGATCTACTTAAAGAAACGTTTCCTCTTAAGGTTTTTATTTCACCTTCTCTTTTAACTTTTACTGTCCACTCTTTCTTTATGGAGCTTTCCGCAATAGCTTTTTCCATGTCTTTCCAAGAGTTAATTGGTATGGAATTGATTTGTATAATTTCGTCTCCAGGTTTTATCCCCAAGGATTGAGCTGGAGAGTTCTTGATTACATGACCTACTATAGGTTTTTCGTAGATGTATGCTGGAGTTTTTCTCGGAAGATTATAAAGAAAACTAAAAACCAGTATGGCAAACAAGAAGTTAAAGAGCGGACCACCAAAAGCTATAATTATTTTTTGCCAATTAGGTTTAGATGAAAAAGATCGTGGGTCTTGAATACCATCCTCTTCCCCGTACATCTTTACGTATCCACCTAAGGGTATAGCTGATATTCTGTAATCTGTCTCACCTATTTTTTTGCTAATAATTGTTGGTCCAAAGCCTATGGAAAAGGTTTCTACCTTTACACCAAAGAGCTTGGCAAAGAGGAAGTGCCCAAACTCATGAACCCACACCAATATTCCTATAAGGATTATAAACGAGACTATATACTCCATAGTCTACATAATATACGCCAAATGTGTAAGCCTTTCAACAAACTAAAAGCCCCAATATTTCCTCAAAGGTTTGTGTCATTAAACCCAAGTTTTTTAAGTGTTCTCTTAGTTTTTTTAGTTCGTCTTGAATAACCTTCCTTAGGTTTTCACCAATTAGTTTATACATACCATCCTTATCTTTGTAATCATCCACCATCTGGAAAATCAAACCAAACTTTTTACCTACCTGCTCAACATCCTCCAACATCTCCAATTTATGCGCTGATATGGCTCCAAACATAAAGGATGCACTGAAAAGTTCAGCGGTTTTTTTTGTGTTTACTTCCTCCTGGAAACCCAATTTTCTGATATCCATGACCTGCCCACCTATCATACCCAAAAAGCCAGCCTTTTTCGCCAGAATGTTTATAGCGAGCAACTTCTCTAAAGGTGACAGACCTTTTAGATACTCTTTGTCCGAAAGGATTTCAAAAGCCAGTGTCAGTAGAGCATCTCCAGCAAGCAAAGCCAAATCTTCTCCGTAAACTACGTGACATGTGGGCTTTCCCCTCCTGATGGCATCGTTGTCCATGCATGGCAAGTCATCGTGAATTAGAGAGTAGTTGTGAACAATTTCTATGGCACACCCCAGTATTAGAGCATCTTCCAAACTTCCGTTCCATGCTTCACATACGCTTTGAACTAATAGAGGTCTTATCCTTTTGCCATCTTGAAAAAGATAGTAAGTCATTGCATCGTATAGAACACTTGGCTCAAATGGTTGTATTAGTAACCTCAGCGTAGTGTTTATCTTTTCCCTATGTTCTTTTAGGTTTGGCATTCCTTAAAAAATTATAGCTGTTAAGAAGTAATCAGAAATCAGAATAAGCATGGACGATGTCACTACACTGTTTGTTGTCGCTCTTCCTACACCTTCCGTCCCACCTTTTGTATAAAAACCAAAGTAACAACTAACAGCGGAAATGATTAAACCAAAGACAATAGCTTTATACAATCCACCTATAAAGTCGTATAATTCTACAAAGTCCCGCATTTTTTCCCAAAATAAGTATTCGTTAACACCGAAAAGTTTAACTGCTACAAACCAACCTCCAAATATGCCAGATACATCGGATAAAATTACCAAAAGGGGGACACCTACAACACCAGCAAAAATCCTAGGTGCCACAAGGTAACTTATCGGGTTTATCCCCATCACTTCTAAAGCATCTATCTGTTGCGTTATTCTCATAGTGCCAATGTTTGCGGTTATAGCTGAACCTACACGTGCCACTACCATAAGAGAGGATAAAACAGGTCCAAGTTCCCTGCCTACGGATACAGCTACCACAGCACCGATTAGGAATTCGGCATTGAACCTAGAAAAGGTACTGTATGTCTGCAAAGCAATAACACCACCTGCAAATATGGAAGTTATAACAACAACTGGAACTGTCTCTGCACCAAAGTAAGCCAGTTGCTTTATGAAATGTCTAATTTTGGGTCTTTTGCGAAAGATAAAGTATATCCCCCAAAGAGTTAAAATTACAGCTTTCCCGACTTCTTCAAAAACTTTTAACATGCTCTAAATACTTTTGATACCTATCTAAGACTTCTTCCATAAAGTCACCACCGAGTTTTTC
>JBEPZA010000025.1:0-6861 GCA_041641075.1 Aquificaceae bacterium
TAACATATACGAATCTAAAAGTGCTACAATTCCTGTTCCAATGGTTTATGCTGGAGTCCAATTCAAACCCATATCCCAACTCTCTTTGGAGGCGGAAGGAAAAGGCATTGCGTATAGTTCTAATCATTACTACGACCTTATAGGCAGACTGAAGGTAAAGCCCTTTGGTCCTTTATTCATTGCAAGTGGTTACAGATACCAAGAAATTAAGATTGATGTTTCTGATATAAAATCTAAGGTGAAAATTAAAGGACCTTTTGTAGAGGCGGGGATGGAATTCTAAACACAAACCTTTAAACTTTGCAAGGGGAAAAACCCTTGCTCTGCTTTATGGTTTAACCAACCTTTATATATGCATAGCCTTTGGCTTGCATCTCTCCTATAGCACCTACGCCAGATGGCACAAACTTTACGTAG
Source organism: Aquificaceae bacterium (assembly GCA_041641075.1). Lineage (GTDB taxonomy): Bacteria > Aquificota > Aquificia > Aquificales > Aquificaceae > JBEPZA01. Next base: position 418 of record JBEPZA010000025.1, read on the forward strand.
TCATAGAAGCTTTCTTCCTTGAGTTTTAGGCGTTGAAGCGTGATTTTACATATGTAAATGTCCAAGGCTCCATATTGGAGTAAATTCTTCACAACTTCGTGAGCCTTATCCAATTCCGCTCTTTCATTTTCCCAAGGACTACCACTTAGATCCTTCATAAAGTACTTAACACCTGGACCATGGGCTATGACTACAATCTTTATCTTAAATGGATCGTAATTGTATACAGATAGGTGATTTCCTATATTTCTCATCATGGTTGTAAATCTGTCTATCTGACCAAAGTCGCAGTGATAAAGCACAGCTACGGGTGTTTCCTTCTTAATATTTTCAAATTTGATATCCTTACTGGAAGCGTTTGCCAATTTGCCAAGAAGGGGAAAGCTAGCCAGGACACCAAACATTTTAAATAGATCCCTTCTTCTCATGTTTTAGCCCTCCTTTTTATCGTCTTTTAATCTCTTTCCAAAAATCCGGAGCTGTGTATGATTAATTTCATATATAATTAAACCTATGGATGTAAAAGACTGTATATTTTGCAAGATACTGAGAGGGGAGATTCCTTCAAAAGGTGTTTACAGAGATGAATTAGTTTACGCTTTTCATGACATTAATCCAGTAGCACCCGTTCACATACTCATCATTCCTGTAAAGCATATAGTTGGGATTCAAAGCATTGAAGAGGAAGACAAACCCATAATAGGACACATGTTTTACGTCGCAAAAAAAATAGCTCAAGATTTAGGACTTGCACCAGATGAGAACTTAAACAAAGGTTACAGACTTGTCTTTAACGTAGGAAAAGATGCAGGACAGTCTGTGTTTCACCTTCACCTTCACCTAATTGGGGGAAGAAGCATGAGCTGGCCTCCAGGATGATAAGCTTTAGAGATTATATGGAATCTAAAGTAAGAGAGTATTACAGTAGTAGGATAGTAGGACAAGATTTTTTCACGGCTCCCCATCTGGATAAAATTTTTGGTCAAACCGTAGCAGATTTTATAATTCCATACATTGAAAAACTAAAAAACCCAACTATCTTAGAACTTGGGGCTGGCACAGGGCAACTTGCTTACGATATACTTTCTTACTTGAAGGAAGAAAATAAAAACCTGTATTCCCAACTTTCATACAAAATATACGACTTTAGTTCCTCTTTGATTCAGATACAAAGGAAGCTACTTTTACCTTTCTCGGACAAAGTAGATTGGGTAGATGAAATACCATCAATCGAAGGTGTGGTAATTGCTAACGAGTTTTTTGATTGCTTGCCTGTGCATGTAATAAAAGATGGCAAAGAACTGTATATAGAAAATGGTGAAGAAGTTTGGAAGGAGATAAAAGACGAAAGAATTTACGAATTTATAAGAAAGTTAGGTTACGAAAAGTTTGAGGGAGTTTTAGAAGTCTGTCTTGATTGTATAGAATTCATAGAAAAGCTATCGAGAAAAGTAAAAGGTTACATCTTAATCATCGATTACGGTTACACATCACCTTATGAGTATCCTGAGGGTTCTATTGTTGGTTACAAATCGCATAAAGTGGTAAGTAACGTAATAAGCGATGATGTTTTTGACATAACTGCACACGTAAACTTTTCCGCTCTCATAGAGTATGGAAAGGATTTTGGTTTACAAGTTTTAGTCTTTCAGAGCTTAACGGATTTTTTAATACAATCTCCCCTTTTTAGTAGAGAACTGCAAACCTTAGCATTGAAAGAGGATGCACACTCAATAGAGAGACTTTCTAGATTAAAAACCATGCTTTTAAGCTTAGGACCACGCTTTAAGGTGCTATTTCAGAGCACTCTAAATTCCAGTTCGTAAATGTCACCTTTGTTTTGCACAGGTATAGTGCCTGTTTTACCAGTTAAAACCAGTATGCGTCCATCGCTTGTCCTAACTATTGCCTGCACCGACTCTTCGAAGGTAGAGCCCCTAACTTGTTTTAAAAATACAAGGTCTTTTCTCCTTTCACCTATCATATAAACTTCACCTTGAGAGTACTTGAGTATATCCAAAAACCTTTGCACAAAACCTGATGTGTTCTTTACTACCAAAGCTACATCAAAACCAACAATGTTTATCTTTGCTCCTTTTGGATTAAATACGTAGTTCATTTTACCACTGTCCAGTATGGGGATCTGAACGCTTGTGTAAGACCCCCCAAATCCTTCTTCACTCGAAAACACTTCGCTTCCACCTTTGTAAACTCTCAGTCTTCCATTTGCATCCGTAAACACAAGATACTCACCATACATAAAAGCCGAATCAATCCTAAAGCCTCTGGGAGCAGCAAAGACTCCCGTTTCCTTTAGGTTATTATCCTCTAGTGTAAGCTTTACAGCTTGACCAAATTTGCCGGAAAAATCAAACCTTTGCCCAACAAAGGTTTCTCTTGGGTTCGCTTTGTCCAAAACTCCCATTATGTAAGGGATACCCGTTCTGACAGGCAAGAGTGTATCGCCTACAGCTTTTAGTATTATGGAAGATGCCTTATCTCCAGAAACCATGTTGACTATGATGTAATCTTTGTTTTCTTCTCCTATCTTACCCGTAACTACAGATACAGGAACGCCTGCTGGTAAACTGTAACGCATTCTTAGCACTATATCGTTTCTCAGAACCTCATAGACCTCTAACCTACCGGAAAATAGAACTACTAAGAAGTCCTTTCTGTTTCCAAGTATGTCCCCAATATCTGCTGATAGTGGTAAACCTGGTAGAGCTTTGATCAACCTTGACCTTGCTAAAAGGTTTAGGTCCTCTATGGTGGCACGTCCAATGTTGGCAACTGCGGTGGTAGGTTTTGAGAAGAAGGCTACGGGATTTTGCAAAAACTCAATACCATACCCATCCTGAAACTCCTTTATTACGTAATCACACCCTGAACCTTTTGTGAGACCTTCCACCACAGAAGATACTCTGAAAAACCCCTCATCACTACCTTGATAGCATACTGAACTCCTATAGAGCTTTATCCTATCACCAGTGTTTATACCTGTACCACTCTGTATTGTGGCTATAGAAAAACCATCTTGAACACTAATTACCTTTACCTTTCCAATGGCTTGGGTTTCTTTGCCTATTACCCTTCCAGTTACGGGATGCACTATATCCTTCCCTTCCCTGTATACATCAAAAACTTCACCTTCCTTCACGTTTCCTTTACCTATATCTATGATTACTCTGTCCTTTTCTACGCTTACTACGTAACCATCCCTCTGGAAAAACTTTCTTACGCCTTCTTCCCACGACAAGGCAAAAGAAAAAGCCACCAATACAAGCAAAAACGCCACCTTACCCATCACTCTAGCTCCTTATGTTCTATTTCTTTTATTATAAGGTTTGTGATTTCTTGAGTGCCAACTTTTATACATCCATCGGAGTATATATCTGGGGTTCTATAACCTTTGTTTAAAACACTTTCTACGGCTTGTTCTATCAACTTGGCTTCCTTTTGCAAACCAAAGGAGTAATTTAACATCATAGCTACGGAAAGGATAGTAGCTATAGGGTTGGCTATGCCCTTGCCTGCAATGTCCGGCGCTGAGCCGTGAACTGGCTCATACAGAGCGTATCTGTCTCCTATGCTTGCGGAAGGAAGCATACCCAAACTGCCTGTTATAACAGCCGCTTCGTCCGAAAGTATATCGCCAAATATATTACCTGTTACTATTACGTCAAAAGAGGAAGGTCTTCTCACTATTTGCATGGCACAGTTGTCTACGTACAGATGTTCAACTTCTACATCCGGGTAATTTTTAGCTTCTTCTTGAACTATATCTTTCCAGAGTTTGCTAACTTCCAATACGTTGGATTTATCCACGCTTGTTAATTTCTTCCTTCTACTTCTTGCTATTTCAAAGGCTTTTCTTACTACTCTCCTTATTTCGTCTTCTGTATACTTCATTGTATTTATTCCTACTTTCTTCCCATTCTCCGAGAATATGCCCCTCGGTTCACCGTAGTAAACATCACCCGTCAGCTCTCTAATCACTACAAAGTCTGTACCTTTTACCACTTCTTCTTTTAATGGTGAGGAAGATATCAAAGAATCGTAAACCTTTGCGGGTCTTAAGTTGGCATAAAGGTCTAAGGCTTTCCTTATTCCCAGCAGTCCTTTTTCTGGTCTTCTGTCCGTTGGCAAATCGTCCCACTTGGGTCCGCCTACCGCTCCCAAAAGCACCGCATCTGAAGAAAGACAAATATTAACAGTTTCTTGAGGTAAAGGAACACCACACTGATCAATTGCCGCACCACCTATTAAAGCTTTTTCTATATTGAAAGTATGTCCAAAAAGCTCTCCGATGCGTTTTAGAACTTGTAAACTAGCCTGGACTATTTCTGGACCTATTCCATCACCTTCTAAGACCGCTATGTTGTATGTGCGCATAGTTAAGATTATAATTGATTTACATGTTGGAACTTCTGACAGAAAAATTTTCAAAAAGTTTGGAACGATTAAGATCTAGCAAAAGATTAAATGAAAAACAGCTAAAAGACATAGTTAGAGACATAAGAACCGCCCTTTTGGAGGCAGACGTAGATTACGATGTAGTGAAAAGTTTTACCAAGAGAATAACAGAAAGAGCTCTAAAAGAAGACATAAAAAAGTCCAATCTATCTCCTTCCGATATGGTTCTGATGACGGTTTATGAGGAGTTAACTAACGTACTAGGTGGTCAAAAATCTGAACTAAAAAAAGGCATAGTGCTCTTTGTTGGACTTCAGGGGACAGGTAAGACTACCACCATAGGAAAGATAGCCAGTCTGTTAAGCAAAGAAAACCACAAAGTAGCAGTTACATCTACGGACGTAAGAAGACCAGCGGCTATGCTTCAACTTCAAAGACTAGCGGAAAAAGTGGGAGTAGATTACCTAAACTTTGGTGAAAATTTAAGTGCCTTGGAGATAGCCAAAAAAGCGAGGGAAAAGGCTAAGGATTACGATTACTTACTTTTGGACACAGCTGGACGTTTACATGTTGACGAAGAGCTTATGCAGGAGCTAAAGCAAATAAAAGAGTTGGTAAGACCTTCCGAGGTTATTTATGTAGCTGATGCAATGCAAGGGCAAGAAGCTTTAAACGTTGCAAGGACATTCAATTCAGAGCTTGGCTTAACGGGTGCTGTGCTTACCAAAATGGATGGTGATGCAAGGGGTGGACTGGCTCTATCCATAAAGGAAGCTTTGGGAATAAACATAAAGTTTATAGGTGTAGGGGAAAAGATAGAAGATATAGAACCTTTCTATCCGGATAGGATAGCACAGAGAATACTGGGTCTTGGAGATATACAGAGCTTGGTAGAGAAAGCGCAAGAAGCTATTCCGGAGGATGAGGCTCAAGTGTTGGCAACCAAAATAATGACAGGTGAGTTTAACCTAGAAGACATGCTAAAGCAGATAAGGTTCATAAAAAACATGGGACCACTGGAAAAGGTCCTTCAGATGGTCCCAGGTTTGGGAGCTCAGCTAAAGAACGTAAAAATAGATGAGAAAAAGTTTAAGAAAACAGAAGCTATAATCCTATCTATGACCAAAGAAGAAAGAAGAAATCCAAAGATAATAAACTTAAGTAGAAAGCAAAGGATAGCAAAGGGTAGCGGAACAACTGTTTCGGATGTAAATAAGGTTTTGAAAGATTACGAAGAGATGAAAAAGATGATAAAAAAACTCAAAGGTTCTCTAGGATTTGGTGGCTTTCCTAAGCTACCATTTAGATTCTAAGGCTCTCTTTGTTTCTAAATACTCCTGTTTTTCTCGTATTCTCAATGCTTTGTTTATGTATTCCAATCCTTCTTCCTTTCTGCCTTGTTTATATAGCACATACGCCAAGTTGTTGAGTGTATCTGGATCGTTTTTGTTTAGGTATAGCGCTTTTCTGTATGCTTCCTCTGCTTTTTCGAATTCCCACATCTTGGCGTACACGTTACCAAGGTTAAAATAGGCTTGCCAGAGCTTCTTGTTTTTCCCAATAGCCTTCTTGTACTCTTTTTTTGCTAGCTCGAGCTTACCTTGTCTTTCGTAGATGTAACCTAGATCTACATGTTCCTTATCTGTAAGTGGGTCTTTCAGAATTATTATCGATGGTAATGTGCAAGACGATAATAGTAAAAACAATAGGCATATTAAGAGTATTTTCTTTTCCATGGTACTACTACATACTCTTGACCAAAGATGTGTCCATGACCTAAGTCCACACCTAGCTTCATTGCATATTCGATATATTTAATGCTTTCCATCTTTTTAAAGCATACTTTACAACCAAACTGTTTAAAGTAAGCTATGACTTTTTCCAGATCCCTCTCTTTTGCATTTTTGTAGAAATCATCTCTAAAAAATACGTAATCAAAACTACCTACAACTATTTCTTTTAAATCGTAAGTTGATGTGTAAAAATTATCCAAACAAACCATAAAGCCTTTATCTTTTAACTCCTTAA
>JBEPZA010000025.1:6961-9814 GCA_041641075.1 Aquificaceae bacterium
TTTAAATTTATCATATTATGGAGAAAGTTGGCGTCGTCTTGATGAATATGGGAGGACCTGATAGTTTAGATGCCATTAGGCCCTTTCTGTACAATCTCTTCTCTGACCACGACATAATACGCATACCAAGACCAATTCAAAAACCTGTAGCTTTTTTAATTTCCTACTTTAGAGCTAAGAAAACAAGAAAGTATTATGAAATAATGGGTGGGAAGTCTCCACAGAAGGAACAAACTATCAAACAAGCTCAAGCATTATCTAAGGAGTTGGGAAGCAATTATAAAGTTGTTGTAGCACTGAGGTATTGGCATCCTATGACAGAAGAAGCTGTGAGTGAACTGAAAAAAGAGGGTATAAGGGAAGTAATTCTTCTACCTCTTTATCCTCAATACAGCCGAACGACAACTGGTTCGTCTTTTAATGAGTTTGATAGGGTTGTAAGAAAGTATATGCAAAGAGGTAAGTACTTTACTCTAACTACTTTAAAAGGTCAGGAAAAGCCTTACTTCTATCCCATCCAAATCAAGGTCAAAAAAATAAACTGTTACTATAACCACCCTTTGTATATACAAGCCATGGTAGAAAACATCAAAAAAAACGTGCCTGGTTACGAAAACTACTTCTTTCTCTTTACTGCTCATAGTTTGCCAATAAGCATAATAGAGGAAGGGGATCCCTATAAAAAACAGGTAGAAGAAACTGTAAGGCTTATAATGGAACACTTTCCAAATACGAAGCACGCTTTAGGTTATCAGAGCAAAGTTGGACCTACCAAATGGCTCGGACCTTTTACCGACGAGCTTCTTCAGGAGATTATATCTTCAGGTATAAAAAATATAGCACTTATTCCAGTTTCTTTCACTTGTGAGCATTCGGAGACTTTATATGAACTAGATTATCTTTATGGAAATTTGGCAAAAAGCTTGGGTGTGGAAAATTTTGTTCGAGTTCCAACACTACAAGACGATCCTCTGTTCATAAAAGCTTTGGCTGAATTGGTAAGGTCCTCTTGCAACGAATCTATGTTTATTAGAGATTGAATTTGTACTTTATTTACCGCCTTGAGGGAAACACAAGATTGTTCAGAGCCAAAAATACGCTTAAATTTTTGAGTTTTTATTTAGTTTACACATAGTATATACTTGACTTAGAGAGTCGCGGTGAAGTTTTTTCGTATAATTACAAAAGTAATGCATATAGTAAAACCCGTAATGGCAATAACCTTTAATGTGCAAGAAATATTGGAAGATTTTTTAAAGAAAATAAGAATAGAAAGAAAAAGTGAGCCAAGAGAGTTTGCATGCATTCAAAATTACTACTCAAGAGAAATGGGACCAAATCTAAAAAAAATTTTTCTTTCTTTAAGTGATCTTGTTGATGCTTTAGATTTAAGCTATATGAAGCTTTGGGCAATACAGATGGAAAAGCGTTATTCTTTAGATGGTAGAAGGCGTTTAAATATAGATGTGGGATATATAGACGTTGACCAAATGGTTCTGGCCTCTTCTAAAAAAAGAGGAGGAAGAGTTGCTATAGGTGAGGGTATATATGCCGAGATTGAGTATATTTACGTTTTCGGGGGTTTTAGACCTCTATACTGGACATACGCTGACTATAGAGATAAAGAGGTTATCAAATTTTTTGAAACAGTGAGGAAGGATTTTCTAAAACAACTAAAGACTGCAAAGAATGGGGATAAAATAAGGCTTGATGCTTTCCCCAAAGATTAACCTTATAAAGTCTTCTATAATCGGGGAGTTATCAGTGAAGTAAAGATCAAGTGTGGAATTCCCTTGGTTCACAATTAAGGGATCCAATGCTTTCGCTACACTATAGGCTGAATCTATGACCTTCACGCTATCTCCAAGGTAATTTTGGATTACCCTCTTTATTAAAGGGTAGTGGGTGCAACCCAAGATTAAAACATCTATTGGTTTTCCCTTAAGCTCCCTTAGGTAGTAATCAACCACGCTTTCCACTATGGTTCCTTCTATCAAACCTTCTTCTATCAAAGGAACAAATAAAGGACACGCCTTAGCGTAAGTATTTATGCCATAGTCTTGTAAAGCTCTTTGGTAAGAACCGCTTTGGATTGTTCCCTTTGTCCCAATTATACCTACGTGTTTCGTTTTTGTTTCTTCTACAGCTAACTTAACACCTGGTTCCACAACACCTATAACAGGTATATCCAAGTTTTCTCTTAGCGTATCCAGAGCGTAAGAGCTTGCTGTGTTACAGGCTACAACCAAAAAATCCACGTTCTGCTTTATTAGGAAATCAGCACACTCCAAGCTATATCTCTGCACTGTCTCTTTGGATTTATTCCCATACGGGACCCTGGCAGTATCTCCAAGATACACAATGTCAACTTTGCCAAATCTATCTTTAATAGCCTTTAAAACGGTTAGACCACCAACACCAGAATCGAATATACCTATTTTCATTTGTAAGCTTATATTATAATTAAACATTTGGCACTAATAACTGAAGGAGGTAAGAAAAATGAAAAAACTAGCTCTTTTAGCAATGCTAGCTGTTGGCTTAACGGGCGTATCTTTAGCCAACGAGCAACTTGCAAAGCAAAAGGGTTGCACTGCTTGCCATGCAACAAACGCAAAGAAGGTGGGACCTGCTTACGCGGATATTGCTAAAAAGTATGCTGGTCAAAAGGATGCTGTTGATTACTTGGCACAGAAAATCAAAAACGGTGGTGTAGGTGTGTGGGGTAAAGTTCCTATGCCACCTCAAAACGTAACTGATGCAGAAGCCAAACAATTGGCACAGTGGATACTTTCTGTTAAGTAATTGATTAGGGGGCTATGCCCCCTCTTGTAAAGGTGTGCATCTGTTTAC
>JBEPZA010000026.1:0-9712 GCA_041641075.1 Aquificaceae bacterium
CAAGGGAAAAGGAAAGGAAGAAGTACGGTCTCATGAAGGCACGCAAAGGCTATAGATGGAGCAAACGTTAAAGGTTTGCGTTTTTGGTGCCACAGGCTACACCGGCATTGAGCTTTTAAGGATACTAGGAAATCACCCATACGTAAAGCTAACCTCCCTCATATCACAAAGCTATAAGGGTAAAAGAGCAAGGGATGTTTTGCCTTTCTTAGATTTAGATTTGTCTTTCGAAGAAGAACCTAAAGAGGATTTTGATATCGCCTTTTTGTGTCTTCCACACGAAGCATCGCTAGAAACGGTTCCCAAATTGTTAAATCAGGGAAAGCGTGTAATAGATTTATCGGGTGCCTACAGGATAAAAAACCCAGAAATTTACCCAGACTTTTACGGATTTGAGCATACACATTTGCAAGAACTACAAATGGCAGTGTACGGTCTTACTGAGATGTTTAGAAATGATATATCGAGCGCCAAACTTGTAGCCAATCCAGGGTGTTACCCTACAGCTACTTTGTTGGGATTATATCCAGTGCTTAAGGAGGGCATCCATATAAAAAAAATCTTTGTAGAAGGCATATCTGGTGTATCTGGTGCAGGCAGGAAAACAAACCAGAGGTTTCATTTTCCAGAGATGACGGAGAACGCTTTTGCTTACTCTGTAGACAAACACAGGCATACACCAGAGATTGAGGATGTAATAAAAAGAGTGAGTGGCAAAGACATTTACGTGAGGTTTACACCCAAAGTTGTCCCAATGTCCAGGGGTATGATATGCACCATAGTTTTTGAGTGTGAAAAAATAGATTTGTTCGATGTGTTTATGGAAACCTATAAGAACGAGCCTTTCATTAAAGTTGTAAAGGAACCACCTATGACAAAACACTTAGTTGGAACCAACAATTGCTTTTTGTATCCACACTACGATGAGAGGTTGGAAACCGCTGTCATAGTAAGCGTCATAGACAACCTTGGTAAAGGTGCATCCGCACAAGCTGTGCAAAATATGAACGTAATGCTCCGTATAGAAGAAAAAACTGCCTTAGAAAATTATCCAGTTTTTCCATAAGATTTTATATGAACTTCTCTATCAAAAAGTAATACATGGGAATCCCTATCAATAGATTGAAAGGTAGGGTTATAGCCAAAGGGACAGTTACATATATGCCAGGATTAGCTTCGGGCACAGATAGCCTCATCACAGCAGGAACAGCTGTGTAGGAAGCGCTTATACATAGAGAGGTGAACAACAGAGCGTCCCCCTTGGAAAATCCGAGAATTTTGGCAATAATTAAAGCAACAATACCGTTGAAGATTGAAAAAAGTATCCCAAAAGCCAAAAGAAATCTGCCAACCTTTTTGAGATCCCCTATACGTCTGGCAGAAATAATACCTAAATCAAGTAAGAAAAGGGTAAGCAATCCTCTAAACATATCATCGTAAAAAGGTTTTATGGTGCGCCATGAATCCTCTTTTAAGACAAAACCCATAAAAAGGGAGCTCAAAAGTAGAAACACCGAGGAGTTAAACAATGCTTCTCTTAAAACTTTACCCCACTCTCTCTCGTTACCACCGTTTGTAGTAGAAGCAAATAAATGTAAAAGTAAAAGAGATGATACAATAGCCAAAGGTTCCATTATAGCCATAGAAGCTGCTGTGTATAGACCATAATTTACTCCTAAGTGTTGAAGAAAACTTAGCGCAGCTATAAACGTCACTACACCTATAGAGCCGTAAGAAGCAGCAAGTGCCACAGAGTTGTAAATATCTAGAAAAGGCTTAAGAACAAAAAATCCGTATACAGTAACCGCAACAGCCATAAAGGCGGAAGCTAATAAAAACTTGAAAGCATCCCAAGATAATCCTGTTGTAGATAGTTCATGTCCACCGTGCAAACCTATGGATATTAACAAGTATATCGAAAACAACCTAGGTAATGGTTGGGGGATATCTAAATCTGATTTAAAAAGGACAGCTAACATACCGCACAAGAAGAACAGAATAGGAGGACTTAGGATATTTTCGAAGACTAAGAATATACTCATAAATTGAATTATATAAAAATCACAAACCTTGGACAGTTTGGCTTATTATGTTAATTTCTCTAATAGATTGTTAGCCCCATTCAATTTTTGATACGCAGAGGATATTACGTAGTAAAGCTGTTCGCCTTCCGCTATACTTAAATCGTATAGAGTATTGCTTAAATCTTTAAGTGTACTGTACAAAGTAGAATAGAGATTCTCGTCTAATTTCTTCTCTGGATTTGGTATCTCTTTGTATATACTTAGGATATAATCACATATACCTTTTATGGTGTTTATTATGTTGCTCACTTCCAAATCCTCCTTATAGGCGTTTAGGACTTCGTTGTATATTTCTCCTATTTCCTTAGCTTGGCTCTTAAAGAGCATATCTTCCAACATATGAACTGTCTTATCCATGGCTTCACCTCTTACCATCTATAATTTTGTCCAGTTGGTTAACTTTTCAAGAGTATTATCGATAATAACGGGTGGCATACCGTTTACGGAGGAGTAAAATTATTAATATACAATGCTGAAAGGGATTAAAGAAACGGATAAACTTCAGAGTATGTTTTTGGAAGTTCTGGATGATCCTTATAAGAAGGAGTTGTTTATATACTTAATGTGTTATATACAAATTGTTAGAAGGGAAGGAAACTCCCTAGTAGAACTGAGTAGGTACCTTTCGTGCTCTTCTAGCAGTTTCAAAAAAGATAGACATCACTGGAAAGACTTACTCGTAGAACTAAACATTTTTTATGTAGTAGACACATATAATCGAGTTTACATTGGTAAGGATATATACAAAGTAGATGAGTCTGATATAAATCTTATAGGTCTGATAGACAACTACGCAAAGAATTTTGAGGATTTTAGCTACAGAGTCACAAAATACTGGAACATTATCAACAGAGCTTACATACATTCAACAAAAGTGGATGTATACAATAGCGTATCTTTGCTATGCTTAATTTTTAACGAGGAGCTCTACGAAGAAGCTATTTTGTATGCAGAAAATTGCGGTTATAGGTTCATGAGAGATGGCGCATTTTTTGAAGCTATCAAGTACTTGAGTTTAATGGAAAGCTCGAGCGATAAAGAAGAAAAGATAAGGCACGCTAAGAATGCACTGAAGATGCTCGGTCCACTAAAGGATACCTACTACGAAGTTAATATAAGAAAACTAATTCAGGATGTTAATGATGCTATAAGAAAGATCCAAAAAAACAGAGATTACAGCAAGATAAAGATAGAAATGATAAATTTAAAAGGTAGGAGAAAAGGAGGAATTCTACAAAAAGTATTGAAATGGATAGAAGGAAAGTTAAATAACCTAAAAGGAGGAAAAAAATGGACTTTGGACAGCTCAGAGATAGCTTTCTGCAGTTCCATAGATTACTCTTGGAAAAATCAGAAAAAGCCCAAGATCCAAACTTAAAAAATTTGTATCTGGAAGCTTCTAGGCACTTAAAGGACGCTGTAGCTTCTTTGTACAAGTTTGACCAATCGATGAAGAAGATTAAAGAGGCTGAGAAAAAAAGCGATATTAATGCATAAAGATTTTTCAGACCCTATTTATGGTTTCGTCAGAGCTTACGACCATGAACTTAAGTTAATAGACTCTAAAGTATTTCAGAGACTGAGGTATATAAGACAATTGGGAATAGCCTACTTAGTTTTTCCGACGGCGCATCACACTCGCTTCGATCACTCTCTAGGAGTAATGGAGCTTTCAGGAAGAATTTATAAAGCCCTAGGTTTAAAAGACGAGAGAATTTACCAAATAGTAAGATTAGCTGGACTTTTGCACGATATTGGGCACCCTCCTTTTTCTCACACCACCGAGGTGCTACTAGGAGACAAAGGTCATGAAGAAATAGGCAAACAGGTGCTAGAGAGCGGGGAAGTAAGAGAACAACTAAAAAAGTGTGGTTTCTGTGAAGATGAAATAGATTTAATAGCACGAATAGCTTTTAAGAATCCAAAAAATAAAGAAGAAAAACTGTTAAGTAGTATAGTAACTGGTGAATTTGGTTCTGATAGGATGGATTATATGCGCAGAGATGCATACTTTTGTGGAACATCTTATGGATTATTTGATGTTGACAGGCTTTTGAACCATATGCAGATCATAGAAAATGAGAAAGTAGTAAGTGCAAGCGCTTTAAGAGCACTGGAGAGTTTCTTCTTAGGTAGATACTTTATGTATATTCAAGTCTACTTTCACAAAGTTATAAGGATATTGAGTATACACCTCTTGGAGTTTATAAGTGAAATTTTTGGTGAGGATTACTTTAAAAAAATGGACCTTTATTTTTCTTTTACGGACAGCCATGTGCTAGCTCAAGCCTTTAAATACTCTGACAGTTTAAGTATGAAACGTGTATTCGAGAGAGAACATTTTAGAGAAGTGTTTTTTTCCGAAGATACAAAAGTCTTTGAAGATGTAAAGAGCCTTTTACTTAGTAAGTTTGATAAAGAAAAACTCAGGTTTGATGTGTGTAGAAAGAAAATAATAGATGAGGATGTCTATGTGCTAAGAGGTGATAAACTCTTCTCCATAAGAGAAGTTTCGCCCATACTCAAAAATGCAGGAGAGATAGTTTTGTGCAGAGTGTACGCAGATAGGTCTATACAGCACGAGGTTAAAAAGTGGTTGTCGAGTTTAGGAGTATAAGACTAAGAAACTTAATACTACTTCTGGTCCACACAAATGCCATCGTAGGAATAATCTCTTTGTTTGGTACAACAAGTTTTTTTTGGTTTTTTCTTTTTGCCTACACAATAGGTATTTTTCTAGATTTCAAAAGGGTCTATCCAATAAGGAGATTAATACTAAATACAATAGGTGTAATGCTTTCCATATACTTCTTGTCTCAGTTAAGTCTTGAAAACTTGGTATCTCCTCTGTCAAACACTCTTCTTCTATTGATTGCTATAAAAAGTTTAGAAAAAAAGGAAATCAGGGATTTGTATCAAATACTTCTCCTTTCTTTATTCGCTGTTTCTCTTTCTACGCTTCACAATTTAAACATAACCTTTTTGATAGTTCTTCTAATTGAGCTTTTTTTGGGTCTTACATCGTTAATATTCATAAATTTGTATAGAAACATTGGAGATCAAGTTGTATACATAAGGGATGTGGCTCACTTCTTCCGTGTTTCCATTGTATTATTCATCTTTATAGCCATTTTCTCGGTGCCTTTCTTTATTATTCTTCCTAGGAGTCAAAGTCCTATCTTCAGTTTTCTTTCGAAACCAGATGGTCTCAAATCGGGCATATCGGACAGTGTAAGTCTGGGTAAAGTTGGCGAAATACAGATGGACAATACGGTAGCCTTTAGGGTCTACGGGCTTCCAGTAGGTTTAGATACTACGAGACTATATTGGAGAGTTTCGGTATTTGACAGGTATACGGGAAAGGAATGGATAAGCACCAGAGATAATAAAGTGGAAATACATAGAGGCAATGAAATTTCTTTTTCTTACACCATCTTTTTAGAGCCTACTTTTGCAAAGTACCTACCTCTTTTGGATTATCCAGCCGGTGTTACAAATTTGGAAGGTATAGAAGCTTTGGTATATACTCAGGAAGGTAATGTATTTAGATTAACAAGAAGTGTTGATAAACCGATAAAGTATGTAGGATTTTCTAGCTACACACTTTTACACAAGGACCCTCCGGAACACTACCTAGATGTACCTAAAAACATACCCAACGGAATACTAAAGCTAGCTCAGGAAATATCGGAAAACACAACAACACCAGAAGAAAAAGTAAAAAGAGTTGTAGATTACTTTGCCAAAGGTGGATTTTCTTACTCTTTGAGGCTTGAAAAGTATGAAAACGACCCCTTGGAGTACTTTCTTTTGGTCTCTAAGAAAGGAAATTGTGAATACTACGCTAGTGCCACGGCTCTGCTCTTAAGAATTATGGGAGTACCAGCAAGAGTTGTTGGAGGCTACAGGGGAGCTATATGGAACAGACTGGGGAACTACTATATAGTTACCAACTCAATGGCTCATGTTTGGGTGGAAGCCTTCGTAAACGGAAACTGGATTAAGATAGACACAACTCCACCATACGTACCTCCGGGTATAGGAAGGGTTTCTTGGTTTTCTCTTCTGAGCGATGCTGTAATGAGTTTCTGGCTTTCCAAGGTGGTTGGATACTCTATAGAAGATCAAATTGGTATAATAACATCATTTAGCAAAAAACTCTCAATTGGTTTTAAGAAAGATACTCTTTTGAACACACTCAAAGATGTTTTTTTGATAATATTGATTGCTTCGCTTCTATATATAACTTATATCTTTCTTAGAGGATTAAGGAAAACACCGACAAACGCGTATTATGCATTAGTTGGTGTTTTGAAAAAGGAAGCTAAAATGCGAGTTGAGCCAGATAAACCCTACGAACTACTCAAACAATTAGAGAACACGTCACTAAAAGTTTACGCAGATTACATCGTTAATCTTTACCTAAGATATAAGTACTCCCAGTATAGAGTGTACAAAGATGAAATACAAAAGGCTTACGAGAGCCTCGCAATGGTAAAGAGAGTTATAAAAAGAAAGAATCAACCATAGTTATCATCACTTCTAACTTTCACAACCGTGTGAACATTCCCTCTGGGGTTAAAGTCACCTATAACTTCAAGAAATCTGGGCTTTAGAACTTCGTATAGAGCTTTGTATATCTCATTGGTGGCTTGCTCGTGGGAGATGTACCTGTTTCTAAATTTATTGAGCCATAGCTTCAAAGATCTTAGTTCCACTATATACTTATCAGGTATATACCTTATCCTTATGGTGGCGTAATCAGGATATCCTGAACGTGGACACAAGCAAGAAAATTCGGGGAAGGTTATTTCAATCATGTAACCCTTCTCTGTAGAAGGGTTAGGCCATGCTTCGAGCTCTGCCTTTTCTATTTCTAATTCACCATACTTTTTTTCCATAGTTTTATAATTTTAAAGCATGTTAAACAATAAAACTAACAATGTAGAATGTAAATTGCACACAAAGATACTTAATCAAGAACCATTATCTGAGCAAGATATACACACGCTGAGTCTAGTAATTAAAGAACAACTAAAATTTATGATAAAGAATAACATACTTCCCTTTCCTGAGAACTACGAAAAATGGTTTTTTATTTTTTGCTATGCTATAGAAAGTGGCATAAGCTTAGAAGATGAAAGGTTATTCGACCTATACATAAGCTTCTATAAAGAGGAAAGTAGCAAATACATATTTATGAATATAAGCAATGTTATAGAAGCTTTAGATAATGTAGCAGAAGACTTGCATCTTTTGCTAAAGGAAAACAAAAACTATTCACACAAAAAAGAAATAGAGCTTAGCTCTATTAAAGATCTGGAAAAGGGCTCTGAAATAATAGAAAATACTGTAATATCTTTGATAAGCCACTTAAAAGATATTCAGAAAAAGAATGAAGAACTTTTAAAACAAGTTAAAAAACAAAAAAATGTCATAAAAAGTGTAACTACTAGTATCAAGAGGCTGGAATTAGAAGCAAATCTGGATTACTTGACAGGTATAAACAATAGGCGATCTGTAGCAAGAGCTCTAGATGAATACTTTAAAGAATTTTGCCTTCGTAAAACGAAGTTTTCTGTAATTCTTATAGATATTGATAATTTCAAGCAAATAAACGATAGATACGGTCATTTAATAGGCGATAGAGTGCTAGTAAAAGTTGCGCGCACCATAAGGTCATCTACTAGAGCAAAAGACATAATTGGTAGGTGGGGTGGTGATGAGTTCATCGTAATACTTCCAAATACCGACAGAGAAACAGCTAATAAGGTAAAGGAGAGAATAAAGTCTAATATAGGTCACTTAAATATTTACGCTGAAGGGGAGCTTATAAAGGTATCCGTAAGTATAGGCACTGCAGAAGTTAGCGAAAGACATCAGAATATAGAAGCGCTATTAACTGAGTGTGATATAGACATGTATAGAAACAAGGAAAGCGCATCTAGTTAGAGAATCTGTAAGATTTATGGATTTTTTAGTAACTCTCGCTAGGGTAAGAACTTTAACAAAACCTTAACAGTGAGCTTTTAGATTTAGTTTATGGAGGTGAGAAAATGAAGGTGTTAGAGGTCAAAGACAGAAAAGTAGCTCAAAAGATGGTAAGTAAGCTTTTGAAAAAGGGCATGGTGGTGGCTCAGGTAAGTCAAATAAGGGATGTAAACAAGGAGTTGATCAAGAAAGCGGATGTTGTCATAGTCACTCCTGAGAACTAATCAGACTTATCCCAAGTCTCATATCCTCTGTGAACTCTGCATCTGCACTGGGATTTCTCAAAACGTAAGCAGGGTGGTAAGTAACCAAAACTTTGATTTTTGGATTAAAAGGATAGCTTAACACCTTGCCCCTTATCTTGGTTATCTGGGCACTTTTGCCAAATATGCCTTCGTAGGCTGTAGCTCCAAGGCAAACTATGAGTTTTGGGTTTATTATTTCTATTTCCTTCAGTAGGTATGGAATACAGCGCATCATCTCTTCTTTTGTTGGCTTTCTATTTCCCGGTGGTCTGGACTTTACCACGTTTGTTATGTATACGTCCTGTCTACTTATGCCAAACTGAGCGAGCTTTTGGTTCAGATACTGTCCAGCTTTGCCTACAAAGGGTCGTTTCTGTCTGTCTTCTTCTTCGCCTGGAGCTTCGCCAATAAAAACTACTTGGCTTTCTGGGTTTCCTTCACCAAAAACGTATCCGCTGGAGCCTTCGTAAAGCGTGCACCTTGATTCTCTTTGCATCCTGTCATAAAGCTCCAAAAGTAAGGTTTTTTTGTCCTTCTTAGGTTGTTGGACGGTTTTTTCTTGTGTTTTTCTTTCTTCTATGGAAGTTTTCTGTGAATCTATGTAGATTTCGGTAAAGCCTAGTTCCATTAGGGAGCGTATGGTTGCCTTGATTTTTTCTTCGTTTATTCTATCCATATGTAGCCCTCTTTTACTCGCCCTATGAGCCTTATGTTTTTGTAGTCTAAGGAATAAACTCCCATATACACAACTTCTCCAAAGATGATATCGTAGTCGTATATTTCCATGTGATTGTGAAGGATGCATTCCAAAAAGCCTGGGCTTTCTTTCACTCTTGGCACGCTTATTCTCTTGGAAGGCTCAGGGGTCAGTTGCGCTATCTCAAACTCGCTCATATGGTAAGGGTATGGTTTAGCTGTAATTTCCAATTTTTTTATAAGGTCATGGCTTGCCAAGTTGACAACAAACTCTTTGGTATCCAGTATATTTTGAGCTGTGTCTTTTCTTTTTCCATCCCTTTTGCTTATTGATAAGACTACCACGGGCGGGTCGTCGCACACCGCATTAAAGAAACTAAAAGGCGCTAGGTTTAGGACTCCTTCCTTGCTACGTGTAGATACCCAAGCGACAGGTCTGGGCGCCACCATGTAGGTTAGTAACTCAAAAATGGTGTCTTGGTCTGTCTCTTTTACATCAATCTCTATCATCTGCACTTATCCTATCTTTTTTTATGTAATCTCTGAGCGCTTGTGGTATGAGTATAGATCCATCTTCTTGCTGGTAGTTTTCCAGTATGGCTGCTAGTGTTCTTCCTACCGCTAAGGCTGAGCCATTTAAGGTGTGGACAAATCGATTCTTCCCCGTGCTATCCTTGTATCGAAGATTCATCCTTC
>JBEPZA010000027.1:0-9447 GCA_041641075.1 Aquificaceae bacterium
CCATCTTCTTGCTGGTAGTTTTCCAGTATGGCTGCTAGTGTTCTTCCTACCGCTAAGGCTGAGCCATTTAAGGTGTGGACAAATCGATTCTTCCCCGTGCTATCCTTGTATCGAAGATTCATCCTTCTTGCCTGAAAGTCTTCGCAGTTGGAACAGGAAGATATCTCTCTATACTTTTCTTGGTATGGGAACCACACTTCTATATCGTAAGTTTTTGCAGATGCAAAGCCTAAATCTCCCGTGCAAAGCTCTACTACTCTGTATGGAAGCTCCAAGGCTTTTAGTATGTCTTCTGCGTCCGCTGTCATCCTTTCGAGTTCCATATAAGATGTCTCTGGAGTTGTTATCTTCACAAGTTCCACTTTGTTAAATTGATGCTGTCTTATTATACCTCTTATATCTTTTCCGTATGCGCCTGCTTCCCTTCTGTAGCAAGGTGTGTAAGCTGTTAGGTATATGGGAAGGTCCTCTTCTTTGAGGATTTCTTCCCTAAACATATTGGTAAGCGTAACTTCTGCTGTAGGTATCAGATACAGGTTGTCTTGAGTGCATTTGTATAACTCTTGCTCGAACTTGGGTAGTTGCCCTGTGCCTTCCAAGATTTCGGGCTTGACCAGATGCGGAGTCATCATTTCCTTATAGCCTTTACGGGTGTTCATATCTAGCATAAAGTTTATTAGCGCTCTTTCCAGCTTTGCACCCCATCCTTTTAGAACTGTAAATCTACTACCGGAGAGTTTAGCACCTCTTTCAAAGTCCAACATACCCAGAGTCTCTCCTATCTCCCAGTGTGGTTTTACTGGGAAGTTAAACTGCCTTGGCTTTCCCCACTTTCTGACTTCTTTGTTTTGTGTTTCGTCTTGACCTATGGGGACGCTTTGGTGAGGTAAGTTGGGGATAATCAGTAAGTTATTTCTCAGGTTTTCTTCTACCTCTGATAGGTCTTTCTCGAGTTTTTCTATGCTTTCTTTCAGGTGTTTTACTTCCTTCTCCAGTTCTGAGGTGTCTTTGCCTTCCTTCTTCAGAACTCCTATGGTTTTGCTTTTGGCGTTTCGCTGAGATCTCAGAGCTTCTAACTCTCTTAAGATAGACCTTCTCTTTTCATCTAAGGCTAAAACTCGTTCTACGTAACTTACGTAGATTTCTCCTCTTTTTTCCAGTCTCTCCTTAACAAACTCGGGTTTTTCTCTAATTAGCTCTATGCTTATCATTTAACCACCACCTTTTTTATTCTGTCATCTTGTATATCCCAACGTCTTTTTGCAATATGCTTCTTCTGCATAAGGGGTATGTCCTTTATAAGGATTCTGTCATAGAAAGCTTTGCCGTATTCTGTTGTAACTAAGATATCGATACTTTCACCTTGGATTGGTATTACGTCTATGATTCTCTCCTCTGTGCTACCCAGAATGGATACGCCCTTTGAGCCCCTTGAGGATACAGGTATTTCATCTACGCTAAGAAGTTTTACTTTTCCGTCCTCTGTAATTAGTAGCAATCTGTCCGCTGATTTTATAGGTCTTATGCCAACAAGTTGGTCCTTCCCTTCGAGCTTTATGGCTATTACACCTTTTGCACCGATTCCCGCCGGTGGCACATCCTTTATGGGAAATCTTAAAGCTTTACCTCTGTATGTAAACACCAACAGTTGTCCCTCCTCTGGAGATTGCACAACCTTTGTTACTTCGTCATCTTCAGAAAACTTGATGATGGACATCCCCTGAGCCTTATACTCGAAGTCCGCCAAAGGTATTTTCTTTATGTAACCTTCGCGCGTTGATATTATTATCCTGTCGCTCGCAGAGGATCTAACAAATGCTCCTACTATAAACTCACCGGGCTCCTTAAAGCTTATCTTGCTTCCATGTAGAGCGGTTGAGCCCGCTATCCAATACACCCGACCCCTGTTAGATACCATAAAAAGCCCATCGTTGTATGGAACTGTGAGTATGTTAACTATCTCGTATTGCTGTTCCATCCTGTCCACCGGCAAAACTATACCGTTTGCGTAAATAACCACGGAAACCTCACCTATCTGTTCCTCACCATCTAAACCTTCAACAAAGCTTCTACGCAAAGTGTTAAACTCCTTTGTGAGACTTTCAGTTTCTTCTATGAATATCTTTATCCTCTCTTCTTCGTTTTCTACTACCTTAGTGTAATACTTCACTTTTTCCTCTAAGTCCTTTAGTTCTTCTTCAAGCTTTTCGCGCTCCAAAGAAGTGAGCCTTTGCAACTTCATATCCAAAACTGCATTGGCTTGAGCTTCTGTGAGACTATAGTTTTTGATTAACTTTTCTCTTGCACTTTGAGTGTCTTTTGATGTTCTTATATCCTGGATTATGCTATCCAGATTAGACAGGGCTTTAACTAAGCCTTCTGTTATGTGCAACCTCTCCTGTGCTTTCCTTAGGAAATACTTGGAACGCCTGAGTATTACCTCTAAGCGGTGCTTTATGAACTCATGAAGTAGGACCTTTATCCCCACCTGCTTTGGCTCACCATCTATCAGAACAACAAAGTTCAGTGGAAAGTTTTTACGTAAAGACGTATACCTAAAGAGCTTATCCATTACCTTTTGGGAGTTAGCTTCTCTCTTGAGTTCTATAACTATTCTTATACCTTCCTTATCCGATTCATCCCTTATGTCCGAAATCTCTTTAATCTTTCCTTCTCTAACTAACTCTGCCATTCTTTTTATTAGTTCCGATTTATTAACTTGGTATGGAATCTCCGTAATTACTATCTGTTCTTTGCCACCGTGCACCTTTTCTACATGGACCTTCGCTCTGATTCTTACGTTACCTCTTCCTGTGGAGTAATACTCAAGAAGTTCATTGGCATTTTCTATTATGCCACCTGTAGGAAAGTCTGGACCTTTTATTATTTTCATAATTTCTTCTGTGGTCATTTCGGGATTTTTTGCAAGTTCTATTAGGGCTGTGCATACCTCTTTGAGATTATGCGGTGGTATGGAAGTGGCTAAACCTACCGCTATACCAGTCGTTCCGTTGCACAAGAGGTTTGGAAACTTAGACGGTAACACTATGGGTTCTAAAGTAGAACCGTCAAAGTTGGGCATAAAGTCTACGGTATTTTTGTCTATGTCTTCTAGCATTTTGACGGCGACTTTCGAGAGTTTGGCTTCTGTGTATCTCATCGCAGCTGGTGGGTCTCCATCTATGGAGCCAAAGTTCCCTTGCCCTATAACTAAGGGATAACCTACGTTGAAGTCCTGAGCCATTCTAACCAAAGCTTCATAAACAGCTTGGTCACCATGCGGATGGTAGTATCCTAAAACTGTGCCTACAATTCTTGCACTCTTTACAAACCCTTTTTCGGGCAAAAGTCCCATATCGTACATTGCATAGAGAATTCTTCTTTGCACGGGCTTTAGACCATCCCTAACATCTGGAATGGCTCTTCCTACTATTACGGACATTGCGTAGTCTATATAGGACTGTTTTACTTCTTCTTCGATTAGAACGTCGATGATTTCCATATGAATATTTTAACTTGTTAATTGCTATCATTAATTTACGCTTTCTTTGCTGATTTAATACCGCTTTTGTTTGATAAAAAGGTTATACTATACCTTAATAAATACCACAAAAGGAGAATGCTATGGAAGAACAGCAAATGTATGTAGTGCCTTTCAGTTTGGTAGGTTTCTTCTTCACAAGCAAACCCGTAGAGCAGAGCATCAGAAACGACTTGTCCCCAGAGGAGATGGAAAAACTCCAGGATATCATAGCTAGGTTCCTCTTTACCGAGGATATAAAGGTAGCACTGTATCCGTCCATAGTTCCAGTTGATCAAGCAGAGGATGCTGTAGAGGAATTAAAGGAAATGATATTTGGTGAAGAGGACGAAGAATGATAAAACTAGCTCTGTGTGGAGCGCTTGGAAGAATGGGTAAGGCTATTCTGAGTCTTGCCCTTCAGGACTCAAGTGTGGATATAGTTGCTGGTGTGGAACATCCAGATTGCATAAGCAAGAGCGATTTGGGGGAAGCAAGTAACATAAAAGAGTATAGTGGCAAAGTCTTAACTTCCAGTTTGGAAGATGTTTTATCCTCGTGCGATGTAGTCATAGACTTTACTGGAAATACTACAGGTGCAGTAGCTCACGCAAAGCTTTGTAGTATCAGTAAAAAGCCGATAGTGATAGGAACTACAGGTTTTACGGAAGAAGAATTAAAGGAGATTGAAAAATGTGCCAAGGATACACCTGTTTTGCTCTCTCCCAATATGAGCTTAGGTGTAAACCTTATGTTTAAACTGGCTCAAATGGCTGTTTCTGCTCTAAAGGATAAAGGTTTTGATATGGAAGTTTTAGAAATTCACCACAGGTTCAAAAAGGATGCTCCAAGTGGAACCGCTTTAATGCTTGCCAAATACGTGGAAGATGCTTACGGAGAAGCATTAAACAAAGTTTATCAACGACAAGGAATAAGTCCCAGAGAACAAAAAGACATGGGCATAATGGCTCTCAGAGGTGGCGATATAGTAGGTGAACACACCCTTTATCTTTTTGGCTTTGGTGAAAGAATAGAGATAACCCACAGAGCCACTTCCAGAGATATTTTTGCAAAAGGTGCTATAGAAGCTAGCAAGTGGATAAAAGGTAAACCACCAGGTATGTATTCTATGTTCGATGTTTTGGGACTATGAGTTTCTATGAAATAATAGAGGATGTTACAGCGGATACGGGCATAAGGGTAAAAGGGGAAAGCGTAGAGGAAGTATTTTGTAAAGCTATACTTGCCACTTTTAATGAAATAACGGATATAAATTGTATAGATGTAAGCGAAGAATACCTTATTGAACTTTCCGGAGAAATGCCGTATTTGTTGGTTGATGTGATAAACAGAGCGTTGCTTTTATTTGAAAGCAAAAAGTTTGTTGCCAAAAAGTGTAGTGTTTTGGAACTTTCCTCAAGTTATGTAAAAATACTCCTCAGAGGTGGGACATTTGACCCGCAAAGGCACGAATCTAAGTTGCTTATAAAGGCTGCTACATACCATCGTCTAAAGCTGGAAAAAGTAGAAAATCAAGTGATTGCGGAGGTTATCTTTGACATCTAAGATAAAAGATTATGCGGAACTAACTAAGTTTGAACACACCATATTTGCACTCCCTTTTGCTTTGGCAAGTGTAGTTATCTTATACGAAACATTCCCAAGTTTCTGGACTCTTTTTTGGGTCATAGTAGCGTTGATTAGTGCAAGGACCGCCGGAATGGCTCTAAATAGATATATAGACCTTCCAATTGATGCGTTAAACCCACGCACAAGAAACTGGGTGCACGTCTCCGGTAAAGTTAGCGTGGATGAAATAAAAAAGATAATACTTTTTTCTTCACTTCTCTTTGTGGTTTCCACACTCTTTATAAACTTATACGCTTTTTTGCTTTCTCCAGTAGTTTTATTCTTACTTTGGCTTTATCCTTACTCCAAAAGATTTACCAGCTATCCTCACTTAGTTTTAGGATCCGTTTACTTTTTAATACCTTTAGGAGTAGATATAGCACTAAACTCTACCATATCTTTAGATGCCTTACTTCTTGGATTGGCTATGGCTTTTTGGGTTGCAGGTTTTGATATTCTTTACGCTTTGCAGGATTACGAATTTGATAAATCTCACCGTATAGGTTCCATTCCTGTAAAGTATGGAATAGAGAAAGCACTGTATATAGCTCGTTTTTTCCACTTAATTACCTTTTTCTTTTTACTAACACTTGGCATTAAAAGCTTGGGAGCTATATACCTTATAGGACTTTTGGGTATAGCTGTTTTTCTGGTTTATGAGCATAAACTCATAAAGCCTAACGATCTTTCAAAGATAAACAAAGCTTTTTTCACAACAAATGGTTACATAAGCATTTTGTTTTTTATAATAGTCCTTTTGGATAAGGTGCTATGAAACCCGTTTTAAAGTTATCGCAGACTCACTACGTAAAAAGATTGCTTCGAAAATCCCAACTGAACACAGTATGCGAAGAGTCTAGATGTCCAAATATAGGCGAGTGCTTTTCCTCGAAGACAGCAACCTTTATGATACTCGGTGATGTGTGCACAAGAGGGTGCACGTTCTGTAACGTGAGCAGGGGGAAAGGACCTAAACCTGATGAGGAAGAACCATACAGACTCTTACAAGCTGTCAAAGCTTTAGGATTGGAGTATGTGGTTTTAACTTCACCCACAAGAGATGATTTGCCAGATGGTGGAGCATCCCATTTTGCTAAGTGCGTAGAAGTTCTCAAAAAAGAAGGATTGAAAGTAGAAGTTTTAATTCCTGATTTTAGAGGTAACAAAAAAGCTATTGAAGCGGTTTTACAATCAGGTCCCGATATGCTCAATCACAATATGGAAACGGTAAAGAGACTATACCCAAAAGTCAGAGTTGGTGCCAATTACGAGAGAAGTTTAGAAGTTTTAAGGTATTCCAAACAAGTATCACCTCACATACCAACCAAATCAGCTATCATTGTAGGATTTGGAGAAACTTTAGAAGAAATTACACAACTTTTTGAGGATTTAAGATCAGTTAATTGCGATTTCCTTTGCATAGGTCAGTATTACCAGCCAAGTAAAAAGCACTTTCCAGTGCATAAGTATTACTCTACGGAAGAATTTAAGCAACTGGAAAAGTTAGCCTACAGTTTTGGATTTAGGTATGTAGTTAGTGGTCCAAATGTGAGGAGTTCTTATAAAGCTTTTCAACTATCCTCTATACTTTAGCTTTATGTATTCTAAACGCTCATAGTGATTAACAATAGGTTTGTAGTATGGCAATTTATTATTTATGGGATCGTGTAGCTGGTTACATGGAACATCTTTTAGTTCGGGTAGGTATTTTTTTATATACTGGCAATTGGGGTCAAAACGCATAGACTGCATTATAGGATTAAAAATTCTCAAGGGTCTAGGGTCTGCACCTACAGAAGCTACCCATTGCCAGTTACCGATGTTTACAACTTCATCGTAATCTATCAAGTGATGTTTGAAAAATTCTTCACCTATTCTCCAATCAATTAGAAGATCCTTTGTTAAGAAACTTCCTAAAATCATTCTTACTCTGTTGTGAATCCATTTTTCTTGCTTCAATTGCCTAATACCTGCATCCACTATTGGATAACCTGTTTTTCCATTCAAAAAAGCTTCAATGAATTCTTGATTGTTTTCCCACTTTATGTGTTGTCTTTTTTCCTGAAATTCTTTTTCCTTTGTCCATGGAAAATTAAGTTTTATGTGATACCAGAACTCTCTCCATGCGAGCTCCTTTACAAAGGTTTCACTTTCCTTTGATTTTTCGTAAATCTCTCTTATGGATAAAAGTCCAAACCTTATACATGGGGAGAGCTTGGACGTTCCATCCAAAAAAGGATAGTTTCTTGTGTGTTCGTAATTCTTAAAATCAAAATTTTTTAACCTTTCTTTACATTTGGTAGGACTAAAAATTGAAGCCTTATGTTTAATATCCTTTAACTCAAAGCCTTTTAAGTTCAATTTAGGAACATTAATAGAGTCTATATGAGCCTTCCTTAAATCTAAGCTTTTTATCCATTCGTTGTAGAAACTCGTATAAACTTTTTTAGGAGGTAAAACTTCTGGATTTACCAAAAAGCCGTCCAAGATTTCCAAAAACTTTATGTTTCTTACATCACATAGTTTTTTAATACCTTCTACTCTTCTTTGACCGCTCCACGTATAAGCTTTTTGAGTGACCACCACATCAGGTTTTACTTCATCCAAAATTCTTTCGAATATTTCTGATGTGTTACCTTTAAAGGTGTAAACTTTTACTCCTATGTTTTCAATGCACTCAGCTATAAACTCAAATCTCTCATCGTAAGCTTTTAGATCAGACAGAATCTCCTCATCAAATATAAATACAGGTATTACCTCTTTATAGTTTTTAACTTCCTCAAAGACTCTGTTATCCTCAAGCCTCAAATCTCTCTTTAGCCATACAACTGCCCGCATATAATGTTTAAAGTGCTTTTAATTCCTAAGTTTCTTGAGAGAGTATGAAGTTCACACAGGTTCTTACACCAAATCCTGTAGCTCCTTTTGTATAGTATCCAAATTCTTCATTCATGTAAGCTGGACCTGCTATATCCAGGTGTGCCCATTTAATGCCTTCATCTACAAACTCTTCCAGGAACATGGCAGCTGTTATAGCACCTCCGTATCTTCCACCAGAGTTCACCACATCAGCAGGTCCTTTTTTTATCTTCTCTCTAAGCTTTTTATCATCCAAAGGTAGTCTCCAAAGCCTTTCCCCAGTTTCTCTAGAGATTTCCAAAAGTTTATTTGCCAAATCATCATCGTTACTAAAAAGTCCGGCTGTGTATTCACCTAATGCTACTATGCATGCACCCGTTAAAGTAGCTAGATCTATAATAATGGATGGTTTAAGTCTTGAAGCGTAAGAGAGCGCATCTGCAAGCGTTACCCTTCCTTCAGCATCCGTGTTATCTATCTCTATGGTTTTTCCATTTAGCGCCTTTATTATGTCATCTGGTCTGTATGCGGTGCCACTTGGCATGTTTTCTGCTAAAGCAGCTATTCCATGAACTTCTACGTTTGGCTTTAACTGAGCAACAGCTTTCATAATGCCAAGCATAGCGCAAGCTCCGGATTTATCCATTTTCATAGTTCTCATGTAATCACCAGTCTTTATATTTAGCCCACCAGAGTCGAAGGTCAAACCTTTACCAACGATAGCTATTTTAGCTTTTGGTTCTCCGGAAGGTTTGTAGATTAAATGGACAAATCGAGGGGGATTTGCAGAACCTTTACCCACACTCCAAAGAGCTAACATTCCCATCTCTTGTATTTGTTTTTCGTCATATACGATGCATTCTAAGTTATGCTCCTTTGCTACCTTTTGAGCCAGCTCAGCAAATGTAACAGGGTTGATAACGTTTCCAGGTTCGTTGACTATGCTTCTTGTGAAGTTTTGTGCCTGAGCCAAAATGCTTCCTACTTGTATACCCCTTTCGTCAGCATTGTAAACGTAGACACTTTCAATTTGCCACTCTTCCTTGTCCTTTGTTTTGTATTTATCGAAGGTGTAGTTTCCCAAAATAAAGCCCTCAGCTATAGCCATTGATTTTTTGTAGTCTAAGCTCTCTCCTGCATATATTCCTATTTCCTTGATTTTGTCCTTTTTTGCTCTTTTGCATACCAAAGCTGCGCATCTTCTGTAATTGTCAAGCTCTACTTTGTCCTTTTTACCCAAACCAGCAATGTAAATTACATTTATAACTTCGTCTTTGCTAGGCAAAAGTAACTTTGCTAAACTGTCTTGTTTTCCCTTAAAGTTTTCCTTTTCAAGAAGTTTTTCTACTAAATTTTTGGATTCTCCTAAGATTTCAAGGTTAGAAAAGTCATTTTCATACACAAATATGGCAACACTTTCTGGTATTTGCTCAAACTGC
>JBEPZA010000028.1:0-9346 GCA_041641075.1 Aquificaceae bacterium
AATGCTTAACTTCACTTATACAACCCTCCAGTTTTGCAGTTCCTATGTTCATATGCTTGTATACGCTCATAGAGTCAGCGCTTATTATGTAAGTGGATAAAGCTTTAGCCAATAAACAGCAAAGTTTTGATTTTCCACTTGCAGTAGGACCACCTATTACAATAAGCTCAATATCGCTTTCCATAGCTCTTCAGAAATAGGAACTACAGAAAGACGTGGCATTCTTACAAGGTAAGAATCCTTAGCTTGAGGGAGCTTCTTTATTTCCTGTAGAGATATAGGTCTTTTTAGTCGTGAATGTGGTTTTATATCTACAACCCAAAGCCCTTTATCGTCCTTGTAAGGCATACTTGCAACTTTGGCTATTCCTATGATGGCTTTTTCTTTACCTGTATGGTATATAAAACAAAGGTCTTCTTTCTTCATTTGAGATATGAACTTTTGAGCTAAAGGATTTTTTACGCCATCCCATTTTGTAACTTTATCCCTTTCCAATTGACTGTAAGAATACTCGGAAGGTTCAGTCTTGAGAAGGTACATTATCTTCTTCCAAGAATAGGCTAATTCCAGCTATGCCGTAAGCTCCGTTTTTATAGCAAACCTTTATTTTATCCCAAGTTATACCACCTAAAGCATAAACTGGTATCCTGAGGCTTTTGGAAACTTCTCCTAGCACAGAAAGCCCCAAAGGTTCTTTGTCTGGATGTGAAGAAGTCTTAAATATGGGACTTAAGGTTACAAAATCCGCTCCTTCCTCTTGTGCCCACAGAGCGGAAGACAAGTCATGTGCGGAATACCCAACTATTAAGTTTTTATTCATTTTCTTTACTACCGATGGTGGGAAACCTTCCGAAGGTAAGTGCACACCATCCGCCTCTACACCTAAAGCTATATCCACTCTGTCGTTTATTAAAAGTAAAGCGTTATAGTTTTTTGTTAATTCCCTCACTTTAAGCGCTAAATGGTAAAGTTCTCTGCCTGGCAAGTCCTTTTCTCTCAACTGTATCATTTTTACGCCTCTTTCTAATATTTTCTTTAGTGTTTCAAAAAAGTTTTCTCCATACCTTCTTCTATCCGTTATGGCATAAAGTCTTGGAAGCTCTTTCATGCTATTTCCTCAAGAGCATTCTTAATTCTGCTTATACCTTCCTCTATAGTATCCTCAGAGACACAGTAAGAGAGTCTCAAGTAGCCCTCTGCTCCAAAAGCTGAACCTGGAACCACCGCAACCTTTCCCTTCTCCAGTAAGTAGTCAGTCAAAGCCAAATCGGACCCAAGTTTACTGGAAAAGTAAGAAAAATTAGGAAACAAATAAAAAGCTCCACCTGGCTTTACACAGCTCACATAAGGCAAACTTCTAACAAGCTCATATGCCAGGTTTAGCCTTTTGAAAAAGGTTTCTTTCATCAACTTTACAAATCTTTTTCCTTCAGGATTTGTTAAAGCTTCCAATGCACCATACTGTGCAAAGGTTGTTACATTGGATATGGTTTGACTGTTAATGTCAGATATTACCTTTGCATACCTTTCTGGACAAGCTACGTAACCTATTCGCCAACCAGTCATAGAGTAGGTTTTAGAAAAGGCATTGACTGTAAAAGTAATTTCCTTAACTTCCTTAGACAAGCTTGCTGGACTTATAAACTCGTGAGGTTCATAAACAAAAGCTTCGTAACACTCATCCGAGATTATGAAGATATTATTTTCCAAACAGAGCTGTGCTATTTTTTCTATTTCCTTAGGTGGTATTACCGCTCCAGTGGGATTGGATGGGGAGTTTAAAACCAAAGCTTTTGTTTTTTTGGTTATGTAAGGTTTAAGAGTGTCGGCAGTGAGAAGAAAATTATTTCTTTCCTCTAAGGGGACAACTACAGGCACTCCACCACATAACATTATTTGTTCTGGATACGTAACCCAATACGGAGAGGGAAGCAATACTTCATCACCTTCGTCCAAAATACTCAAAAACACCAAATAAAGAGCCATTTTTGCACCACTGGATACTACTATTTCGGAAGGTTTATACTCTACCGAGTTCTCCTCCAGAAGTTTTTTCGCTATAGCTTCGCGCAAAGGAAGTATGCCAGCAGAAGGAGCATACTTTGTCTTACCTTCCCTTAGTGCTTTTTCACACGCTTCTTTTATGAATTCTGGAGTATCAAAATCAGGCTCACCTGCTCCAAAGCCTACGATGTCCTCACCCCTCGCCTTTAATTGATTTATCTTAGCTGTAATGGCTAGAGTAGGAGCTGGTTTTATATGACTCACTCTTTTTGAAAGCATAATGATATTTTAATGTAAAATACATATCATGTACGGTGTTTATAAGCAAGCCATATATAATAGAGAGGGAAAGGTAGAATTTTTTGAAGTTTTCCTTCAAGATGTGAGAACTGGTATGTACCCTGAGGGAATGGATCCGCTAAAAGCTACCAGTATGGTTATAGACAATATTGTAGATCTAGATCCAAAGAATGTAGGAAAAGGCAAGCTTATATTTATAAACGTCCCCGCTATTTTCTTAGAGGCTTCCATGTTCGATCTTCTTTCTCCAAAGTATGTAGGTATAGAGCTTAAAGAAAATGCGAACCTAAACAATGATATATTTGAAGCTATAAATCAACTCCAAAAAAAAGGTTTTAGCTTTTGTATTGATGATTTTGGTTTTGAAAGGATAGATTATCTACCTCTTCTTACCAGATGCCATTTTGTTAAGATAGACATAAAAAACGTTAATTATGATGAAGAAGAATTAAGAGAAGTTGTGAAGTCACTGAAGGATTTAGGCAAAAAAGTGATTGCGAAAAAAATTGAAACACAAAGTGAGTATCAAAAGGTATTTGACATGGGTTTTGATTACTTTCAAGGCTTCTACCTGTCACGGCCTACGAGAGTGCTTAATACACACAGCATAACATTTATAAAGGCAACGTTAATAAAACTCTATAAAGCTATAAAAGAAGAGAATATGAGGATGATAATAGATGTCATAGAAAAAGATGCAGGGGCCACTTATAAACTCCTAAAATTCGTAAATTCTGCTTACTTTCCAAAAGTAAAGGAAACATCTGATGTTGGTGAAGCTGTGGCATATCTGGGTTTTGAAAATATTGTAAAGTTCGTAATTTTGATGGCGCTTTCTGATGTATTTACAGAGGAATCTGATATTAGAAACTGGAAATGGGCTCTCTTTAGAGCTGTTCTAATGGAAAAGCTTTCTCAAATCTATCAACCTTCTCTAATGGGTAAAGCATACCTAACCGGTCTTTTCTCACTTTCTATGGAGATGTTTGGACTACATCCTGAAGATGTCGCTAAGGAACTGGGTCTAGATAAAGAGATTGTTGAAGCTTATGAAGGGAAACCAAATGAGTTGAGGTTTTTACTGTCCCTTGTATACCTTCTCGAAGACGAGCCTACGGAAGATATATACGCGAAGGTAGCCAATAGAGTTAACTTAACACCTAAAGCCATAAAAAACATACTTGAAGAGGCTAAAAAAGAAGCAGAGGACCTTCTTAACTACGTTTCTTGAACTTCTTTTTATTCTGTTGCGTAGCTATGCAAACCAGGGAAGAATAGGTTCACGGCGAAAAAGCATATAAGCACTGTGACAAAGCCAAAGACTACCATCCACGCTGACCGTTTACCTTTCCATCCAAACATCTGTCTAGCGTGTAAGTATGCCCCGAAGAACAACCAAACTATCAGAGACCATACTTCTTTTGGATCCCAACTCCAGTAACCTCCCCACGCTTCGTTAGCCCATGCGGCGCCTAGGATTATAGACGCAGTCCAGACTGGAAACACTATTACCACGGCTTTGTAAGTAATCTCATCTAACGTTTCCTTAGAAGGTAAAAAGCTCTTTTGTGGGTACTTCTCCTTAAGAAGGTAAAGCATAGCACTTCCAAATGCGACCGTAAATCCAGCGTAACCAAGAAAAGCGGTCACTACGTGTATATAAAGCCAATAGCTCCTCAGTGCCGGCATCAGCGGAACAATCTCCTTGGTGGCGTAGAAATTGGCAAATACACTTAAGCCAAGTATGATAGGAAGCACAAAGAGCCCCAAAATCCTGAGAGAGTACTTTCGCTCTATGTATAGGTAGATTACTCCCGTCACAAAACTCCAAAAGGTCAAAGCCTCAAATAAATTGCTCCATGGTGGGTGAAAAGCTCCCATCTGGTATGTCTGAATTCCTCTCCTTATCATAGCGGTTAGGTTTATGACAAGCCCCGTAAATAGTGTAAGACTTGCTATGCGAGATATAAGTGGGTCTCTAAGTATGGGATAAGCAAAGTACATAAGAGTGGCAAAGAAGTATATAAGCAAGGCACTTTTATACCAGAATAAATTATCTATGCTTATGGATGAAAGTAAGATAGCTAATCCAATTCCAAAAACAAGTAATAAAAGTTCCAACTTCTGTTTGTTGTTCAAAGATGTATCAACTATTTCCCTCATGACTAAATAATATACACCCAAACACCTAATTTGTGAAACAAAACGTCGGAATTATTTTATGCATTGGCATATATTATTTCCCTTAAACTGTCTAGCTTCCTCAAGAGGTCCGCGTGTTTTTTCTCCACTACATTTATATGACCCACCTTCCTTCTTGGTCTTTTATCCTTAGAGTACCAATAGAGTTTTGCACCTTCTATAGATAGTATGCTATCCAAATCTATGTCTTCCGCGCCGATACCTATCAGGTTTAGCATACCTCCATAAGCTTTCAATTCCGTGGATCCAAGTGGATAACTGCACATTGCCCTCAAGAGATTTTCAAACTGGGAAGTAAAGCATGCATCCAAGGTGTAATGTCCTGTGTTGTGAGGTCTTGGTGCCATTTCGTTTATGAGAGTTTTACCCTTTACAAAAAAGAACTCAACGGCAAGCAAACCTACTATTTTTAAGTCTTCCATCAGAGCCTTTACTATTTCTTTTCCTTCCGCTAAATCCTCCAAAGATGTATAGTTGTAAAGAAGAATACCTTCGTTATGGAAGTTGATAGTTGGTGGATAAACCTTAACGCTTCCTTTTTTATCTCTTACACCAATCACAGAATACTCAAAATCAAAATCTATATACTCCTCTATCAAAAAGATCTCGTCAGGTTTATGTGCTTTTTGAATTTGTGAGATATCGTCTAGTGAGTTTACCTTGTATTGACCTTTGCCATCGTAACCAAGTTTGTCAGTTTTTAGCACCGCTGGGCTTCCAAAGGATTTTATTGCTTCTTTAAGTTCGGACACCTTTGCGTATGTAAATTTTGCTGTGGGGTATCTGTTCTTAGCGTAAAAGGTTTTTTCTGCTAGTCTGCTTCTTTTTAAGTTGAGTACATCTACGGAGGGACTTAATTTATCAGCTACACTTTGCAACACGTTTTCATTTATGTGCTCAAATTCGTAAGTTATCACCTCGCAGTTTTTTATAAACTCTTCCACTTGCTCAGGAAGAAAGCATCTGTCGGCGACTTTGCAAGCTGGAAAGCTTGGATCTTTTTCCAACACATAGAAGCTAAAACCAAATTTCCTTCCTTCCAGTATGGTCATCCATCCAAGCTGACCCCCACCCAATATACCTACTCTCATCAGTAGCTCCTTTGAGCCGGTTCATACATGGTTATTCTGACAGGGACATACTCGATATTTAGGTTTCCATCTTCCCACTTTATTAAAGAATGCTTTAAGAAGTTTTCGTCATCTCTACTTGGATAATCTTCCCTAGAGTGTCCACCTCTAGATTCCCTTCTGTGAAGGGCTGCAAAAGCTACCGCTTTGGCAAGGTCAAGCATGTTTTTTAGTTCTAGGAGTTCTATAAGGTTTGTGTTAAAGATCTTAGACTTGTCTACGACGGGTATGTTGTTCCAGCGTTCTGATAGCTCTGAGAGTTCTTGATAAGCCTCGCCTAAAGATTTTTCATCCCTAAATATGCCAACCTTCTCCCATGTAATTTCTCCCATTCTTCTTCTTATAGCGGACAGTTTTTCGTTACCTTCCCTGCGCATGAGGTTCTCAATATAGATTTGCCCTCTTTTTTCCTCTTTTTCGTCAACCGATGGAAAGTCTACTGATCTGGCATACTCCCTTGCGGCTATACCGCAAAACTTTCCAAATACTAAAAGTTCAATCAAAGAGTTTCCACCAAGCCTGTTTGCTCCATGCACGGACACACAAGCCGCTTCACCTACCGCGTATAAGCCTTCAAGGGATGTGGAAGATGTTTGGTAGTTCTCTATGTGTATGCCTCCCATGCAATAGTGAGCAGTTGGACGTATAGGCACCAAGTCCTTCACAGGGTCTACACCTTCAAAGTCTATAGCCAGTTGTCTCACTTGTGGAAGCCTCTCTTTTATTTTTTCTTCTCCCAGATGCCTTAAATCGAGGTAAACGTAAGCGCTTATCCCTTCTCCTACTCCTCTCCCTTCCCTTATTTCGTATTCGATGGATCTCGATACGATGTCCCTTGGTGCAAGTTCCATCTTAGAAGGTGCATATCTGGACATAAATCTTTCACCATACTTGTTTAACAAATAACCACCTTCACCTCTACAAGCTTCAGAGAGGAGTATACCTGTCTTGGCAAGCCCAGTAGGATGAAACTGGATGAATTCTATATCTTTTAATGGGACACCGTTTCTAAAAGCTACAGCCACACCATCACCCGTGTTACCTACGGCATTGGTGCTTCTCTGCCAGTATATGCGAGCAAAGCCTCCACTTGCGATTATTACCGCTTTTGCTACCAAAAGAAGCACATCCCCATTCTTTATGTCGTATACGAGAACGCCTTTTACCCTTTTTCCATCGTGGACCAAATCTAACAAGAAAAATTCATTGTAAAAGTCTATATTATCCCTTGCTAAGCATTGCTCAAACAACGTATGAAGCAAAACATGCCCAGTTCTATCTGCAGAGTAAACGGTTCTTGGAAAGGATGCACCACCGAAGGGTCTTTGGGCTATGCGACCGTCGGGTAATCTCGAAAAGGGCACACCCCATCTGTCTAATTCGTAAACTACTTCTGGAGCATTTTTGCACATAAAAAGAACTGCATCTTGGTCTGCAAGGTAATCCGAGCCTTTTATAGTATCAAAGGTGTGAGCTTCTGGACTGTCTTCTTCCGCTGTATTCCCCAGAGCTGCATTTAGTCCCCCCTGAGCTGCACCTGTGTGAGACCTTGTGGGATAAACCTTAGATACCACAGCTACTCTTATATTTGGATCTCTGGAAGCTTCTATGGCAGTTCTTAACCCAGCTCCGCCTGCACCAATTATGACCACATCGTATAACTTCATACATTTAATTATATGACTCTACTGCATGAATTTCTAAAGGAAGCGGATGAGGGTTACATAGTTATAGATAGAAGCAAAAAGGTCAGTTATGCAAATAGATTTGTGATGTATTTGGAAATTTTGAGAGAAAGTTGGCAAGAAAAACCATACTACGAAGTCATAAAGAACTTAGGAATTATATCCTTAATCTCTGCAACATTTGGTGAAAAAAAATCTCTCAACGAAGAGATATCCATAGGAGATAGAGAATTTTCTGCAAGGACCTTTTATACAGATGAAGGGGTTATTCTGAGGCTTAGTGATGTTACTAGTATAAAGAACTACGAAAAGTCTAAGAAGGAATTTGTGGCGAACGTCTCTCACGAATTAAAGACTCCCATCGCAGCGCTAAAGGTTATACTAGAGACTCTCTACGAAGAGGACCTTCCAAAGCATATAAAGGATATGTTAGGAAGAGCGTTGGCTAGAGTTGAGGAGATGAACCAACTCGTGAACGACCTGCTCATAATCGCTAAACTAGAATCTGGAGAAGAGGTTCTGAATATAGAAAAAGTAAACCTTAAGTGGTTGGTAGATAGTATATACGAGAAATTTAGAGAAGCATCCGAAAATGAACAGGTGGATCTGATAAATGAGGTTTCGGAAGACGCAATTCTACACTCAGATCCTGAAAAACTCTCAATCCTTCTAAAGAATCTAGTAGATAATGCCATTAAATACAATAAAAAAGGTGGAAAGGTGGGGATAAGGTTCTATAGAAAGGATAAGTGGAACATAATAGAGGTTTGGGATACAGGTATTGGCATACCTAAGCAGGACCTTCCTTTTGTCTTTGATAGGTTTTACAGAGTGGATAAATCCAGATCTAAAGATATACCTGGAACTGGATTGGGACTCTCTATCGTTAAGCACATAGCCCTCTCACATGGGGGAAGGGTAGAAGTGGAAAGCCAAGAGAGAAAAGGAAGCACTTTTAGAGTATTTCTTCCTGGAATTGAAGACATTAAGTAAGCCAGTTTACAGATAGAGTTTTTGTAATTTGTGGGGCAAGGCCCCGTAAGATTACTTTGCAGGAACAACGTTCACTTTTATATCTACAGTAACTTCAGGATGGAGTTTCAAACTTACCGTGTATAGTCCGATATCCTTTATAGGATTTTTGAGCACTACTTTTTTTCTGTCTATTTCGAATCCTTTTTCCTTTAGCAAGTTTGATATATCTGACGCAGTTATGGAACCAAAGAGCTTACCTTTTTCGCCAACCTGTCTTTGAATTTCCAATTCCAACCCTTTTAACTTTTCGGCCAAAGCTAAAGCTTTCTCTTTTTCCTTTTGTAGCTTTCTAGACCTCTGTTGGAGAATGCTCTTTATGTGCTTTATGTTTCCTTCTGTTGCTGGAATGGCAATACCCCTAGGAATTAGATAGTTGTTGGCAAATCCATCTTTTACGTTCACTATATCACCAAATGTTCCGTAACCTTCTAGATCTTGTAGTAGTATGATTTTCATACTTAAAACCTCCTTAAGCTATTACGTACGGAAGTAGGGCTAGCTGTCTGGCTTTTTTTATTTCCCTTGCTAGTATTCTTTGGTGATACGCACACACGCCTGTTTGTCGCCTTCCTATTATCTTGCCCCTCTCGCTAATGAACTGGGAGAGAGTCTGTACGTCCTTGTAACTTGGCTCTATGCCTTTTTCACAAAAGTAACAGCTTTTCTTTGACGTCTTCTTTATTTCCATAGTATTCCTCCTTTAGAAAGGGATTTCATCATCTTCACTAAAAGGTTTATCTTCTAAGTTTGTGTCTTCTGAAATTTCTTCTACATCTTCGTAGATTTCTTCATCCAGGGTAACTGCAGATTTGGGTTTTCTTAGTATCCTTACGCTCATTGCTGTAATATAAACCTTGCTTCTACTCTTTCCATCTTGATCCTTCCACTTGCCTTGTGTCAAACGCCCTTCTACAAGAACCGTATATCCTTTAGATACATCAGACAGGAGTCTCTCGGCTAGTTTTCCATAAGCCCTAACATCAAAGTAGT
>JBEPZA010000029.1:0-9213 GCA_041641075.1 Aquificaceae bacterium
AGTGTATGAATATATTTAACCTTATGCGTGTTGCTGTGGGAATGAGCGGTGGTGTAGATAGTAGCGTAACCGCACTGCTCATGAAAGAAAAGGGATACGAAGTAATAGGGGTGACTCTCCGCTTTCATAAACAAGAGTGTGAAAGTGAGGAAAGAGTGTGCTGTTCACCACAGGATGTTCGAGATGCAGCGAGGGTTTCGCAAATCTTAGGCATACCTCACATTACATTGGACTGGGAAGAGATTTTCAAAAAGCGTGTAATAGAAAAGTTTATAGAAGGATACTCGCAAGGTATAACACCAAACCCTTGCGCCATATGTAACAGAGATGTAAAAACTGGCTTGCTTGCCAATTACTTAAAAAAGGTTGCAAACATAGATAAGTTGGTTACTGGGCATTATGCAAGGATAGCTCATTACAAAGGATACAAACTCATAGCAAGAGGTAAGGATACAAAGAAAGATCAATCCTATTTTCTGGCTCTAATAAAGGCACAAGATATAGATTTGCTTGAGTTTCCGTTGGGTGATTTTACAAAGGAGGAAGTTCGAAAAATAGCTCAAGAGTATAAACTTCCTGTTGCTCAAAAACAAGAGTCCCAAGACGTTTGCTTTTTGAAAGGCAAATCAACAAGTGAATTTTTGAAACTGTTTTTAGAAGAAAAAGAAGGTTTTTTTATATACAAAAATCAAGTAGTAGGTAAGCACAAAGGTGTATTTAACTACACCACAGGACAAAGAAAAGGATTAGGTGTAGCTTTGGGGAAACCTGTTTACGTTATAGATATAGATCCAGTAAATAATGTAGTGTATTTGGGAGACAAGGAGGACTTACTGAGTCATACTATAACTCTAAAGGATATAAACACCCACCTTCCTATGGAGCACTGGGGCGAAGTTTACGTTCAAGTAAGATACAAAAGCAAACTGGTCAAAGTAAAGGACATCCTAAAGGAAAAGGACAGCTATAAGGTAATTTTAGAAAGTCCAATTAGTAATATTACACCTGGGCAGGTTTGTGCTTTTTATGAAGGAGATTACCTTTTAGGAGGTGGTGTAATACAGAAATGATAGTGTATGGCAAAAATCCAGTAATAGAGGCTTTAAGGGCGCAAAAAGACATAGAAAAGATTTTGGTAGCTCATGACAGCCACCCACCATATCAAGTTACAAAACTCTGTCAAAAAAGAGGTATCAAGTTGCAAAAAGTCCCCAGAAACAAGATAGAAGAGCTTGCGGGCACCAAAAAGACACAAGGTATACTAGCAATAATCAGTCCGATCTCTTACGTATCGGACACTGAACTTTACACAGAAGTAATACAAAGGAAGAGCTTCCTTTTGGTTTTGGATCACATAACAGATCCCCAAAACGTAGGAAATTTACTTAGGACGTGTGAAGTCCTTGGAGGAGTTGGAGCCCTTTTGCCCAAAGATAGATCATCGCCAATAAACGAAACGGTAGTAAAGACATCAGCGGGAGCTGTATTTCACCTAAAACTTTCAAAAGTTGCAAGTATAACAAAAAGTATCGAGAGCTTTAAAAAAATGGGTGGATGGATTGTAGTAGTAGAAAAAGAAGGAAGAGATATACGAGAAACCACTATTCCTACTCCATGCGCCTTAGTCTTAGGTTCTGAAGGCGAAGGCGTATCAAAAAGTCTAATAGAAAGGGCGGACACTGTAGTGAGCATACCTATGAAAGGCAAGATTACCTCCTTAAATGTCTCGTCTGCAGGTGCCATAGCCATGTGGGAATTGCTTAGGAGTCTGAAATGAAATACTTACTTTACTTTTTAGCGTATACTTCTTTTGGCTTAGGGCTTTTGGGAGCTTTTTTACCTATAGTTCCAACTGTTCCTTTCTTCCTGCTAGGTGTATACCTATTAGCCAAGGTTTCGAAAAAGAATGTAGTAAGAATCAAGAAAATACCTTTTATAGGTAAACATATATATCAAACTCTCAAAAAGTATACAGCCAAAAGGCGCAGTCAAGCTATCAAGGCAACGAAGTAGCGAAGTTTTTGTATCTTTCGAATTCCTCCGGAAACTTATCCATAGCCTGTTTTATAAGTCTTCCTGCTACGGCACCAAGTCCACAAATGGAAGTTGGTTGAATGTGCTTGTTTATAAACAAAAAGCCTTCCCAATCTTTCTCTGTAGCTTCACCATGTATTATCCTTTTTAGCATGTTCTTTTGTTCGTAGGTTCCTACTCTGCAAGGTGTGCACTGTCCACAGCTTTCGTGAGAATAAAATTCTGCTACCTTATAGCAAGCTTTCACTATATCGTCGTCCTCTGTCAAGACTATAACCGTTCCTGTGCCACCAAAGCCAAAAGGAGAGTAATCCATAGGTGTGTCCAGTTCTTCTGCAGAAAAGCAATCCAAAGCGCCAGAAAAAACAGCCTTGACCTTTTTGTTACCAATAGTTCCACCAGCGTATTTGAATATCACTTCTCTTAATGTGGTGTTCATTGGTAACTCATAAACACCTGGTTTTTTTACCTTGCCACTGACTGGAAACAGTTTCGGTCCAGGATAGTCACTAGGACCTATATACAGGTAGTTTTCCCAACCTAAGGAGACAATAAAGGGTATGTTGCATAAAGTTTCTACGTTGTTAACAACAGTTGGTCTACCAAAAAGCCCCACTTGGACAGGGTATGGTGGCTTTATTCTGGGCATTCCCCTTTTGCCTTCTAACGACTCAATTAAAGCGCTTTCCTCTCCGCATATGTAAGCACCTGCACCTCTGGCCACGTAAATTTCTAAATCAAAACCGCTACCCAGTATATTTTTGCCCAGAAAACCCTTGGATTTTGCTTCCTCTATGGCGTCCTTGAGAATATAGTAACCTGCAGTGTATTCGCCCCTTATGTATATGAAAGCCTCGTTTGCTCCTATGGCGTAAGCGGATATTATCATACCTTCTATTAGCAAGTGTGGGTCCCTTTCTATTAGGATTCTGTCTTTGAAAGTTCCAGGCTCAGACTCATCCGCATTGCATATGAGATACCTTGGACCTGGGTTTTTTACAGCAAACTTCCACTTGGTTCCTGTAGGAAAGCCTGCGCCACCTCTACCTCTTAGCTTACTTTTTTCTACCCAATCTATTATTTCTTCAGGTGACATGTTAAGAGCTTTTTCTAGTGCCTGATACCCTCCTTCCCTTAGGTATTC
Source organism: Aquificaceae bacterium (assembly GCA_041641075.1). Lineage (GTDB taxonomy): Bacteria > Aquificota > Aquificia > Aquificales > Aquificaceae > JBEPZA01. Next base: position 3,179 of record JBEPZA010000029.1, read on the forward strand.
TTCTATAGAGTGGACCTTTGGCTTTTTTGCTCTCATCAACAGCATATTTAATGTAGTTTCTGCGTATATGTTAGGTGTAACGGGATAGTATCTCATTTAACTTCTCCTTACTTTCAAATTTGTAAGTATCATCATCTACCATAAACATAGGAGCTACTGCACAAGCTCCTAAGCATTGAACAGGTATTAACTTGAACCTTCCGTCTTTTGTTACTTGACCAAAATCTACTCCTAGTGCTTCTTTGAGCGCTTCAACTAAGGCTTTGCTATTCATTAGGTCGCATACCAAACTCACGCACACTCTTATTCTGTGTTTAGCCTTTTCCCCTCTGTCAAACATATCATAAAAAGAAACTACATTTTCCACATGGCTCAGCGGTGTTCCCAATAGGTTGGCTAAGTCTTCTAAGCTTTCTTGTGGAATGTATCCGTAGTAGTCTTGTATTTCGTGAAGGCACAAAAGTATAGCTTGTTCCTTACGTGGAAAATAGTTGATGTGATTTTTTAACTTACCAACAAGAACTTCATCTAACATAGCAATTATTATTTTATCAGAGTTGGTTGAAAGTTTATGATATTTAGCAGGCTTTCACGATTTCTTTTAGCTTTCTCTTTATTTTTTCGTAATGAGATCCTTTCCAATATACGTGGTTACATTTTGGACAAAAGGTGAAATCATAAGCAAATTGGTAAACAAGTAGAGGTAGTTTTTCTTTTATTGTTTCTCTATCTACGCTTAACAACTTTGTGTTGCAGTGTATACATATATCCAGTTTGGGAGTTGGTTCTATTGTAAAAAACTTTATCAGCATACAAAGCTGGGTTTCCCACCTTTCTTTTGGGAGTATAAAGTAATCTATTTTCCAAGATTTAAGATGCGTTTCCCACTTTCTAGATGTGGTCACAAAGACTCTGTCCGCATTTTCTAATATATCTCTCTTGTTTATGGCTTTGGGCAAGACTTCCACATCTTGCCCTAAAATCCTCAACCATCTTGCAACTTTTTCAAGCTCTCCATCTAAAAGAAACTTCACGCATAAACTTCTTCTACTTTAGCGACCTCTTCTGGATGAGCTATCCTTCCAAGAACTGCGCTAGCTGCAACTACAGCTGGGTTTGCCAAGTAAGCTTCGCTTTTGGGATGTCCCATTCTTCCTGGGAAGTTTCTGTTAGATGTAGATATACAGCGCTCTTTCTCCGCAAGTATTCCCATGTGTCCACCCAAACACGGTCCACAGGTAGACACAGAAACAACACACCCTGCTTCTATGAATATATCTATCAATCCCTCTTTTAGAGCTTGCATATAGACTCTCTTTGATGCTGGTATGACTATGCACCTCACGTATGGGTGCACCTTTTTACCTTTGAGAATCTTTGCAGCTATTCTTAGGTCCTCTAACCTTCCGTTTGTGCAAGATCCTATGAAAGCTTGGTCTATGCTTATGTGCGTAGATTGGGAAACTGGATGCACGTTGGAAGGCAAGAAGGGCCACGCTACCAAAGGCTCAATCTTGCTTGCATCCCACTCAAAAACTTCGCTGTAATTTGCATCCTTGTCACTTTGGTAAACTTTCCAAGGCTTTTTGGCTCTGGCAGATACATACTCAATGGTCTTTTCATCCGGTGCTATAATGCCGCTCTTGCCACCAGCTTCTATAGCCATGTTTGCAATGGTTAACCTCTGATCTATGGAAAGCTCCTTTATAGCTTCACCTTCAAACTCCATAGCTTTGTATAAGGCTCCATCTACGCCTATTTGACCTATCGTGTGCAAAATTAAGTCCTTGCCCATAACCCAAGGTTTTAGCTTACCATAGAAGATGAACTTCATAGACTCTGGGACTTTAAGCCATGTCTCTCCCTTTGCCATAGCGTAAGCTATATCAGTAGAACCCATGCCCGTGGAGAAAGCTCCTATACCTCCGTATGTGCACGTGTGTGAGTCAGCTCCTACAACCAAATCACCCGGAACTACTATACCTTCCTCCGGTAGTATGGTGTGTTCTATCCCTTCACCTTCCTGAAAGAACCACTTTATGTTGTGTTTTTTTGCAAAATCCCTAACTATCTTTGCTTGTTCGGCAGATTTTATATCCTTTGCAGGGACAAAGTGAGAAAGAACCAAAGCAATTTTCTCAGGATCAAAAACCTTATCTATGCCATACTTTTCCAGGGTCTTAATCGCCAAAGGTGCCGTGACATCGTTAGCCATAACGAGGTCCACCTTTACCGTTATTAACTCCCCTGGACTTACTTCCTTTTTGCCAGCATGGTCCGCCAAAATTTTCTCTGTAATCGTCATGCCCATTTTTTAACCTCCATTAATATAATTTTACGCTCAAGTGTTTACATAACCAAAAAGTATACGCAACTTTGGATAATACCATAGGTTTTCCAAAAAAAGAACCCTGAGATGTGCTATAATAGAGAAACATGGAACAGATAGATTTAACTCACGTATACTATGCCATACTATCCGTCGTTCTTGCGACGGCTTTAATTGCTCTTGCTGGAAAACCCTCTATAAGACCTACAAAGTTCCAATCCATTTGGGAAGGATATCTGAGCTTTGTAAGAGGTATGATCATAGACAACATGGGGCAAGAAGGTCTGAGATATCTGCCCATAGTAGCTGCAATAGGACTTTTTGTATTTTTCTCTAATCTTTTGGGAATGATTCCAGGATTAGAAGCACCAACAGGTAACGTGAATACCAATTTGGCTTTGGCAATCGCTGTGTTTGTTCTTTACAACGTAGAAGGATTCAGGATCCACGGCATAGGTTACCTTAAACATTTCATGGGTCCAAACAAGTACTTAGCACCTGCATTCTTTCTTATTGAGATTGTTTCCCATTTGGCAAGACCCATAACACTGACCCTTAGGTTGTTTGCTAACATGAAAGGCGGTGCCATGCTACTTTTAATTCTTGTAGGCTTAGTTGTAAAGAACCCCTTTACTATGGCTGTATCGCCGATTTTCTTGCTTTTCATAATAGCTATAAAATTTTTAGCCGTGTTTATACAAGCTTACATTTTTATGATCCTTTCTGTAATCTATTTAGCAACTGCTATAGTGCATGAAGAACACTAAAAAAAATGTTATAAAGGAGGTTAATATTATGAGAAAGTATGTGCTGGCTTTTAGCTTGTTAGCGCTAGCGAGTTTAGCTATGGCGCAGGAGCCCGGACAAAGTGGTCAGCCTCTTAGAGAGGGTCTTTTGTATCTTGGAGCAGGATTAGCTGTGGGTTTAGCTGGCTTGGGAACGGGCATAGGAATGGGATTCGCTATCAAAGGAACTCAAGAAGGTGTAGCAAGAAACCCTACGACTGCCGGTAGGTTGCAAGCTTTGATGTTTATAGGTCTAGCTTTCATAGAAACCTTAGCGCTGTATGCTCTTCTTGTAGCTATGATATTGTTGTTTGCGAAATAAGTAATAAAATAATTTATCTAGGCTCTCTTTTGAGAGCCCTTTACCTAAAATTTGTGCACAGGAGTGGAAAATGGCTACGCAAAGAAACGTGACGCACATTTCTAACCTGAAGAGAAAGCGTAAAAGTGGATTTTTGGCTCGCATGTCCACAAAAAGTGGAAGAAATATCATCAAAAGAAGAAGACAAAAAGGCAGAAAGAGACTTGCACCTTGATAAAGAGAGTTTTTATTGGCTTTTTCAGGTTTTGGCAGTTATTCATATCACCTCTTTATCCCGCAAGCTGTAGGTTTTATCCTACCTGTTCCCAATACGCCATTTTGGCCATACAAAAGCATGGAGTTGCAAAAGGTTTATTAAAAACAGTATGGAGAATTCTAAGATGTAATCCTTTTTCAAAAGGAGGAGTAGATTACCCCTGATGGATAACAAGGATATAGACCCAAAAAGAATTTTTATACTTGCCGTTTTGATTTTCTTGATGTTCACCGGATACCAACTTTACTTCTTCTACTTTGGACCTAAAGGAAACAAACCTGAACAGAAAGATACCGATGGACCACCCATAGAAAGAGTTAAAGAAAGTATCCCTACCTTGTTACTTGGCACAACCAGAGAGTCAAAACTGCCCCAAAATATCCAAACCTTCGACTTTCCCAACTTTAAAATCTCTATATCTCAAGAAGGTGGAAAATTAGTAAGCATTATAGATAAGAAATACAATAAGGAGCTAATAACGAGCACAGAAAAGAAACTTAACATATACCCCTTGGAAGTGTTTTCTGGCAATCCAGAGCTGGATTTTGAGCTTAACTTTTCACCCTACGAGATTACAAAAGAAGGAAACACTATATTTTTGAAACAAGATAACTTAGGTATAACCAAAGCAATCACATACAAAGAAACACACTTTGAAGTAAGTATCAAATTCGATAAACCTCTATACGTATCTACAGGAACTCGTGTGCAAGAAGACTCCTTTTACACTCACGAAGGTCCTATTTTTGCTGTAGGAAAATCAATAAATAGGCTAGATGTAAAAGACATAAAAGGGAGAGAAATTGTAGAGGGCGATATCACCTTTGCAGGTGAAGAAAGCAGGTATTACTTTAAAGGTTTCTCTGGAGACATAGGCGTTGCAATCATTTACAGAGTAGACGAAAACAATACTCTGACACTCGTTAGGGCTACAAAACCTTTGATTTTCTATGCAGGAGCCAAAGAGTATGCAAGACTAAAACCCCTCGGCTTAGAAAACATCATAGATTATGGGACTTTATCCATAATAGTTAAACCTTTGTTCGTTTTTATGTATTGGATATACCACAATCTGGGTTCATGGGTTTTATCTATATTGGCTCTCACTCTCATCATAAGAATTCTTGTGTTTCCTCTGACTTACAAGAGCACTGTTGCCATGTCCAAACTGGCGCAAGTTGCACCAAAGATACAGCAACTAAGAGAAAAGTACAAAGACGATCCAGTAAAGATGCAAGAGGAGATTATGAAATTATACTCCGAAGTAGGGTTTAACCCGATGTCCGGCTGTTTGCCCATACTGCTACAAATTCCCATATTCTTCGCCTTATACAAGGTTATTACCATAACAGTGGATATGAGCACATCCTCTCTCCTTTGGATACCAAGTCTTACCTACAAAGATCCTTACTATATTCTCCCCGTATTCATGGGTTTGAGTATGGTAGCTCAACAGTTCATTACACCAGCTCCGGACAGACAACAAAACATTATCATGTATATATCCGCAATACTTTTTACCTTTCTCTTTGCTAACTTCCCCAGTGCTTTGGTGCTATACTGGACATTTAACAACGTGATAAGCATAGGTCAAAACTACGTGATTAAAAGGTTTGTTTTGAAAGACTTGCCTCAAGAAAAACCTCAAAAATCTAAAAAATCCAAGAAAAAATGAGAGTTCTGGTAACAGGAGGATCTGGATTTATAGGTTCCAATGTAGCAAAAGCTATAAAATCCAAGTTTCCTAGTTGGGACATTTACATACTCGATGATTTTTCGTCAGGTCACTTTAAGAACCTAATTGGCTTTGAAGGAGAGGTTATATCTGGTGATATTAGAGATAAAGAGCTTTGGGATTATTTAAAGTCCAATTATCGCTTCGATGTAATTTTTCATAAGGCGGCGATAACGGATACCACGGTGATGGACCAAAGGCTTATGCTCGATGTAAATACCAATAGCTTTAGATACGTATTGGATGCTGCTCTTCATTGGAAATCAAAGGTGATATATGCCTCATCCGCCGGTGTTTACGGAAATACGGAACCACCAATGAGAGAGGATAGAGGCTTAAAACCTGAAAATATATACGGCTTTTCTAAACTGTGCATGGATTACATAGCTATGAACTTTATTAAAGAGAATCCTGATATTTTTGTGATTGGTTTTAGATACTTCAACGTTTACGGTCCCGGAGAAAGCTACAAAGGCAAAACCGCTAGTATGATTTATCAGTTATACAAACAAATAAAAAGTGGAAACAAACCGAGACTTTTTAAGTGGGGAGAACAAAAAAGGGACTTTGTATACATTAAGGATGTTATAAAGGCTAACTTACTAGCT
>JBEPZA010000030.1:0-9097 GCA_041641075.1 Aquificaceae bacterium
TAGAATAATATAATACTAATATTACTGCTATCCAGTTGCAAAGTTTACATTTCTGTGGTATAATAAACCTTCTTGTTAATAGAAGAGAGGTGGTTAGCCATGATACAGAGACAGAGTTATGCTAATGTTGCGGATAATTCTGGTGCAAAGAAAGTGCAAATAATAGGTATTCCTTACGCACCTAGAAAATACGCTATTGTAGGTGATGTGGTGACTGTTACCGTAAAGCAGGCGGCGCCAAACAGTCCAGCTAAAAAAGGTAAGGTATACAGAGCTGTTGTAGTGCGCACAAAAAAAGAGCTAGCAAGACCGGACGGAAGCTACATAAAGTTTGACGATAACGCCGTAGTTCTTCTGAATCAATACGGGGAACCCTTGGGCACGCGTATACTTGGACCTATAGCAAGGGAAGTCAGAAATAGAGGCTTTACCAAGCTAGCATCGTTGGCTCCGGAGGTAGTGTGATGGCATCTAAAATAAGGAAAGGCGATACTGTAGTAGTCTTGAGAGGCAAAGACCGTGGAAAAGTAGGAGAGGTCCTAAAGGTTATAAAGGATGAAGGAAGAGTTATAGTCAAAGATGTAAATATAGTAAAGAAGCACCTTAAAGAGATACCGAATGTAAGAGAAGGCGGTATTTACGAGATGGAAGCACCTATACACATAAGCAATGTCATGCTGATATGCCCCAAATGCGGAAAACCCACCAGAGTAGGTTTTAGGCTAATCCAAGAAGGGAATGTAATCAGAAAGTATAGGTATTGTAAAAAGTGCAACGAAAATATAGACTTAATCAAAGAAAAAGTGAGGTCATTGACATGAGTGCGCAAACTAAGTATATACCACGGCTTTATACTAAGTATACAGAGGAAGTTGTCCCTCAGCTCATAAATCAATTTGGTTACAAAAATCCTATGGAAGTTCCAAAGATAGTAAAAATTGTTGTGAACATGGGCGTAGGAGAAGCTGTGACAGATATCAAACAAATAGACAAAGCCATAGAAGACATCAAAGCGATAACCGGTCAGCATCCTTCTGTAAGAAGAGCCAAAAAATCCGAAGCGGGCTTTAAACTAAGAAAAGGCATGCCTGTGGGACTAAAGGTCACACTGAGAAAGGAACGCATGTGGGACTTCCTGGATAAGCTAATATCCGTTGCCTTACCAAGGGTTAAGGACTTTAAAGGACTAAACCCAAGATCCTTTGACGGAAGAGGAAACTACGCCTTTGGTATAAGCGAGCAGATAGTATTTCCAGAGATAGATTACGAAAAAGTGGACGCCATAAGAGGTATGGATATAATAATTCATACCACCGCAAAAAGTGACGAAGAAGCCCTATGGCTTCTGTCTCTGTTAGGATTACCTATAAGGAGCGTGTGATATGCCAAGGAAAGCCAAAGTAGCAAAAGATATAAAGCACTTTCCAAAGTATGAAGTAAGAAAGAAAAACAGATGCCCAATATGCGGAAGACCCAGAGGCTTTATAAGATACTTTGGTATGTGCAGACTATGCTTTAGGGAGCTTGCTCATAAAGGCGAACTTCCTGGAGTAAAGAAGGCAAGTTGGTAAGGAGGTAGACTAATGGACCCAATAGCGGATATGTTTTCAGCCATTAAGAACGCTATCCAAAGAAGAATGGATTATGTGGATGTGCCGTCCTCCAAGATGAAGGAGCGTATTTTGGAAATACTAAAAAAAGAAGGTTACATAAAGGATTGGGAAAGAATAGAGGACAATAAAAAAGGATATCAGTATACTCTAAGAATACACCTTAGGTATCTAGATCACAAAAAAAGTAAAAGCGCCATAAGAGAGTTGGGCAGAGTATCCAAACTCGGAAGAAGGGTCTACACCTCCGCTCGAAACATACCCTACATCCAAAAAGGCTTAGGTATAGCCATACTTTCCACCGATGCTGGAGTAATTACTGACCACGAAGCTAGGAAGCTAAAAAAGGGTGGAGAAATAATAGCTTACGTTTTGTGAGGTGATAGATATGTCAAGAGTTGGTAAGACACCAATACAGATACCTGATAAGGTAAAGGTGACTCTGTCAGATACTAACATTTTGGTTGAAGGACCAAAAGGGAAACTTTCTATGACCCCTCATCCAGAAATAAAGGTTATACAAGAAGGCAATACTATTAGATTAGAAAGGCCTTCGGACGATCCATTCCACAGAGCGATTCATGGCACAACAGCTGCGCTTATCAGGAACATGATAAAAGGTGTAACTGAAGGCTTTAGTGTAACACTGGAACTGGTCGGTCTAGGTTACAGGGCAAGTGTAAAGGGGAACACCTTAGAGCTAAACTTGGGACTATCACATCCAGTTGTTTATCCAATACCCTCCGATGTAAAGATAGAAGTAAAAGAAAACAAAATAATAGTTAGCGGCATAGATAAGCAAAGAGTGGGACAGGTGGCAGCCGAGATTAGACAGTTTAGAAAACCTAATGTATACAAGGGTAAGGGCATAAGGTATGAAGGAGAAGTTCTAAAGCTAAAAGCAGGTAAGTCTGCTGGCAAAGGTGGCAAAGGTAAGAAGTAAGGAGGTCCCTAATGGCAAAGTTAAGTAAGCACGAAAAGAGAGAAAGAAGACACAAAAGAATTAGGAAAAAGATCTTTGGTACACCAGAGAGACCAAGGTTATGCATATACAGGAGTTTAAATGCCTTCTATGCTCAGATAATTGATGATACGCAAGGAATAACATTGGTTTCCGCTTCTTCCATAGATCCAGAGTTTGTTAACTTAACTGGCAAGAGAGGTGGCAAATCTATACAAGATGTAGAAAAAGTGGCGCAAATTCTGGTGAAGAAAGCACTCGAGAAAGGTATAAAGAAGGTCGTTTTTGATCGTGGAGGATTTTTGTACACAGGAAAAGTCAAAGCCTTTGCAGATAAGTGCAGAGAACTAGGGCTTGAGTTTTAAAAGGAGGACAAAATGGGTGGTGCAGCGTTAGACAAACTTATAGACGAAAGAAGAAAGGACCAAGGCATAGTAGGCTTAGAAGATGACTTACAAATAGAAGAGCGTCTCATATACGCAAAAAGAACATCAAGAACAACAAAAGGTGGAAGGAGATTTTCCTTCAGTGCATTGGTTATAGTAGGTGACAAAAGAGGCTTTGTTGGATTTGGTCTAGGTAAAGCAAAAGAAGTCCCCATAGCGATAGCAAAAGCTATAGAGGACGGCAAAAAACACATAATAAGAGTTCCTATAGTTGAAGGGACAGTTCCTCACGATGTGATAGGTAAGTATGGACCAACTACTATAAAGATCCTCCCCGCAAGGCGTGGCACAGGTATTGTGGCAGGTGGAGCAGCTAAACCCATACTGGAACTTGCGGGATATACGGACGTTCTCACGAAACTACAAGGTAGCACAAATCCCAACAACGTCGTGAGAGCTGTTTTTGATGCTCTGGTAAAGCTAAGGTCCTTAGAAGAGGTTGCCAAAGATAGAGGCATAGACTTAGAGGAGTTACGCAAAAGATACCACATTTATGCGAGGTGATAAAGATGGCGTTAAAAGTTACGCTAATAAGAGGTTTAGCTGGTAAACCTGAGGCTCACATAAAGGCGGTCAGAAGCCTTGGACTAAAGAAAAGAGGTCAGAGTGTAATACTGCAAGACAATCCAATGGTAAGAGGAAACATAAAGAAAGCATGGTATCTTTTGAGAGTAGAGGAGGTTAGCGATGAAGCTACATGAACTCTCACCCAACCAAGGAGCGGTAAAAGAGAAAAAGAGAGTAGGTAGAGGTATAGGTTCGGGGCTTGGGAAAACCTGTGGGAAAGGACACAAAGGTCAGACATCCAGGTCGGGAGACAGAAACCTACCTTCTTGGTTTGAAGGTGGACAAACACCTCTGCACAAGAGAATTCCTAAAAGAGGTTTTAATAATCCTTTTAGGAAGGTGTATTCGTGTGTAAACGTTAGAACCTTAGATAGGTATTTCCAAGAAGGTGAAGAGGTAAACCCAGATACTTTGTATGAAAAGGGTCTAATCAAGAAGGGAATGCCAGTGAAAATACTGGGCGATGGTGAGATTACTAAAAAGCTGGTTGTTAAAGCTCACGCTTTCTCCGCTTCTGCCATGGAAAAAATAAACAAATCTGGTGGAAGCTGTGAGGTTATAAAGTGATAGAGTATATTAAACAACTCTTCCAGTTAGAAGACTTTAAGAAACGCTTGCTGTTTACCCTCTACATGTTTGCCATATACAGGTTAGGTTCTCATATACCTCTTCCTGGCATAGATACTGTTGCTTTGGAAGAGTTTTTCAAAAGTTTCCAAACTACCATATTCTACCTTTACGATATATTCTCAGGTGGAAACTTAAGTAAGATGACTTTGTTTGCCTTGGGTGTGATGCCTTACATCTCTGCGTCCATAATGATGCAACTTCTTACCTTTGCCATTCCTGAACTTCAAAGACTTGCCAAAGAAGAAGGCGACTATGGTAGATACAAGATAAATCAATACACTAGATACCTAACGGTGTTCGTTGCTTTTGTGCAGGCTTTGGGGATAGCCTTTTGGCTAAGGAATCAGCTCTCTCCAAAAGGTTTGCCAATTGTGCCAGACGGTGGATTTTTGTTTATAGTGACTACGGTTATTGCGTTAGTTTCTTCAACAATGTTCTTAGTGTGGGTTGGAGATAGAATAACCGAAAAGGGCATAGGCAATGGAATGTCTCTCTTAATCTTTGCTGGCATAGTTGCTGGCTTTCCAAATGCAGGGATAAGAATATACCAAATGTTTACAAGTGGTGAATTATCGCCATTTGCCCTGGTAGGCACGATTATTTTTGTAATAGTTGTGATAGCGGGTATTGTTTTTATACAAGAAGCGGAAAGAAGATTGCCTATACAGTATCCACGTAGACAGATAGGAAGGCAGGAGGTTGTAGGTGGTTCTACATACTTACCTTTGAAGATAAATCCAGCTGGTGTTATTCCCATTATTTTTGCCCAGTCCTTCTTGCTCATACCTTCTACTGTCTTAAGTTTTATACAAAATCCCATCTCGCAGTTTCTTTACGATGCCTTCAACCCCACAACCATAGCCTACAATTTCTTGTATGTGCTACTGATAGTGTTTTTTACATACTTTTACACAGCGATTCTTATCAATCCCGTTGAGGTTACTGATAACCTTAGAAAAGCTGGAGCTTTTATACCAGGTGTAAGACCTGGGCAAGACACTCAAAAGCTACTTGAGAGAATAATCAATAAACTCGCCTTCATAGGTGCCATCTTTTTAAGCGTCGTTGCTATCGTGCCCTTGTTTGTAAGTCTGTGGCTTAACATTCCTTTATACTTTGGCGGAACTACAGCTCTAATAGTTGTGAGTGTGGCTCTGGATACCATAAACAAACTGGAAGCAAACATAATGCAGAGAAAGTATACGGGATACATGAAGAGGAAGGTAAGATGATAGTGGTGTTTTTGGGAGCACCTGGAGCAGGTAAGGGAACACAAGCTAAAAAGCTCGCTCAAGATATGAACCTAAAGCATATATCCACAGGTGATATTCTCAGAGAAGAGATAAAGAAGGAAACTCACTTAGGCAAAAAGGCGAAGGAGTATATGGACAGAGGTGAGCTCGTGCCTGATGAGTTAATCATTGCCATGATAGAGCAGGCTTTACCTGAGGATTTAGGTGTTATTCTTGATGGATTTCCAAGGACCGTTGCTCAAGCTCAAGCCCTAGACGAAATGCTAAGAAAACATCACAAAAGCGTGTCTTGTGCGCTCCTGTTTGAGGTAGAGGATGAGGTTATCGTAGAAAGGCTTTCTGGAAGGAGAGTTTGCCCAAATTGTGGAGCCATTTACCACGTGAAGTACTCACCACCAAAGGTTGATAACGTATGCGATGTGTGTTCTACCAGCCTCATACAAAGGGATGACGATAAAGAAGAAGTTATAAGGCGGAGACTAAAGGTTTACAAAGAACAGACTGCACCAGTAATTGAATTTTACGCACAAAAGAATAAATTAAAAACCATAAAAGCCGTAGGACCTATAGAAGATATCTATAAAACTCTAAGAAATGCGATATCCAATGGGTGTTGAACTGTATTCTCTGAAAGAGGTAGAAAAAATTAAAAGGGCGTGTGATGCTGTAGTAGATGTATTGCAAGAAGTTGCCAAGCATGTAAAACCTGGTATATCCACGTGGGACCTGGAAGTCATAGCAAGGGAAAAATGCAAAGCCTTAGGTGTAAAGCCAGCTTTTTTAAATTACAAACCTCCCTTTGGCAAGAGAGCGTATCCTGCAGCACTGTGCGTCTCGGTAAATGACGCTGTGGTTCATGGGCTTCCAAGCAAAAATAAGGTTCTGAAAGAAGGTGATGTGGTCAGTTTAGACTTTGGGGCTTACGTGGATGGATACTATGGAGACTCGGCTCTAACTGTAGTTGTGGAAAAGGCTACACAAGAAGAAGAGAGACTAATCAAAGCTACAAAAGAAGCATTAGAGTATGCTGCGCAAGCTTGTGTAGCAGGAAACTGGCTTTCGGATATTACCTATGCCATAAAGAGCGTAGCTGAGAAGTATGGAGTGTATCCAGTAAAAAGCTTAGGTGGGCATGGAATAGGTAGAAAGGTACACGAAGAACCTTTTGTTCCAAACAACATAAAGGACCTAGATGGTAAGTTTGTAAAGGATATAAAGCTTAGACAGGGTATGGTTCTAGCAATAGAGCCTATGCTCGCTCTTGGCACAGAGGAAGTTTTCACCGAAGCTTCTGACGGATGGACAATTAGAACTGAAGACAGAAGTCCCGCAGCTCACTTTGAGTATGTAGTTGCTGTGATGAAAGATAAACCTTTGATATTGACGGAGTTTAAGAATGGGGAAGAAAAAGAAGGATCAAGAGACAGGTAAAGAAAAAGGCATCGTATTAGAAGGCACAGTAGAAGAAGCTCTACCGAACGCTATGTTCAGAGTTAAACTAGACACTGGGCATGAAATCTTAGCCCACGTGTCTGGTAAGATGAGGGTGAACTTTATCCGTATTTTACCTGGTGACAGAGTAAAGGTGGAGCTATCCCCTTACGATTTAACACGAGGAAGAATAGTGTATAGAGTGTGATATAATATATAGTTTTAAATTTTGGAGGTGAGATATGAAGGTAAGACCATCGGTTAAGCCTATATGTGCCAAGTGTAAGATAATACGTAGAAAGGGAAGAGTTATGGTTATCTGTGAAAATCCAAAGCACAAGCAAAGACAAGGCAGTTAAGGAGGTAAGTTATGGCAAGAATAGCGGGCGTGGATTTACCCGATAACAAAAAGCTTGAGGTTGTGCTTACTTACCTATACGGTATAGGATGGAAGAGAGCCAAAGAAATATGTGAAAAAACTGGTATCCCGTGCACAAAGAAGCTAGGAGAGTTAACTCCCGACGAGTTAAACACTATAAGGAAGTTCATAGAAAATAACTACAAAGTGGAAGGAGACCTCAGAAGAGAAGTTCAAATGAACATAAAAAAGCTCATAGACATAGGTGCATACAGAGGTATGAGGCACGCTAAAGGATTACCAGTAAGAGGTCAACAAACTCGAACCAACGCAAGAACGCGCAAAGGCAAAAGGAAGACTGTCGGTGGAACTAAGAAAAAAGTAGTTAAGTAATAGGAGGTAATTATGGCTAAAAGAAAACAGCAGTCCAAAAAGCAAAAAAGGACAGTAACGAGCGGTATAGTAAACATACTAAGCACCTTTAACAACACTATAGTAAATATTACTGATCTTCAAGGAAATACTATCGTTTGGGAAAGTGGAGGAACTGTCGGTTTCAAAGGCACCAGAAAAAGCACTCCTTACGCAGCACAGCTTGCAGCCCAAAAGGCAGCCAAAAGAGCTATGCAAGAGTATGGATTGCAAGAGGTAGAGGTCAGAATAAAAGGCGCGGGTGCAGGTAGAGAATCAGCTCTTAGGGCTGTGTATGCATCGGGACTAAAGATAAAAGCTATAAGAGATTTGACACCAATACCGCATAACGGATGCAGACCACCAGCCAAGAGGAGGGTGTGATATGGGCAGATACATAGGTCCTTCATCGAAAATAGACAGAAAGTTAGGAGTAGTTGTCTCAGGCAAAAAATCCGCTCCCAAAATCCTTTCCAGAAGAAACTTCCCCCCTGGGCAACACGGTCGTGCCAAGGGCAGAAGACGTAAACTAACTGAGTACGGTATGCGCCTTATGGAAAAACAAAAACTGAAGTTTTTATACGGTGGTCTGAGAGAGCGTCAATTCAAAAGGTACTTTGAAGAAGCCTCATCAACAAAAGGTAACACAGGGCAGGTGCTCATTCAGCTCCTGGAAAGGAGACTGGATAATGTGGTATACAGACTTGGCATAGCAAGCACACGCAAGCAGGCAAGGCAGTTTGTGGTTCACGGACACATACTGGTAAACGGTCAAAAGGTCAATATTCCATCTTACAGAGTGGATGTAGGAGACATAATTCAAGTAAAAGAGTCATCAAGAGACATACCTCAAATAAAGGAAAACTTGGAGAATATAGATCCAAGAAGCATACCGCCTTGGTTAGAACTAGATAAAGAAAACTTCAGAGGTAAAGTGATAGATCTTCCAAAAGAAGTCCAGCTTGAAGTCCCTATAAACCTTCAGTACATAATAGAGTTCTACTCCAAAGTATAAGGAGGACTTTAAATGCTTAGAGAGTTTATTTTTCCCAACAAAATATACTGGGAAGAAAGGACCAACACTTACGGCAGGTTTGTAGCAGAACCTTTGGAAAGAGGTTTTGGGACTACTGTAGGAAACTCCTTAAGAAGGACTCTCCTTTCTTCCATAAAAGGAACCGCCGTCACAGGACTAAAAATATACGGTGTTTATCATGAGTTCTCCACCGTAGAAGGTGTCCAAGAGGATGTCATAGAAATAATAGCCAATATCAAAAAAATAGGCTTTGTCTTGAACAATTCTGATGTCGAGACCATCTATATAAGAAAGAAAGGAGAAGGGCTTATAACAGCCAAAGATCTTTCTTTGCCTCCCAATGTAAGCGTTGTTAACCCAGAACAGAAGATAGCTACCATAACTGATCCAAATG
>JBEPZA010000031.1:0-8881 GCA_041641075.1 Aquificaceae bacterium
GTTTTATCTGAACTATGTGGGATGTAAAGCTAAAAGAAAGTAGGGAAAACTTTTCGAAGATGCAGAGTTTTATCTGAACTATGTAGGATGTAAAGAAAAAGTATACGATAAATCTATCGTATTGGATGCCTAAAAGCTTTTTTTCTTTTCCATTAACTCAAAAGGAAAAGTATATGACGGGACGAACGATGAGTTTTCTCTTAGAAATTCTTGAAGCTTCATTAACCCAAAAGCTATTTACACAAAAAGCATAAGCTTCTTTCTTTATGCATTTAACTATCCGTTCTTCCAAATCTTTGAACATATGTTTTTGTTTAAGTATAGAGGGATAAATCTACTTTGCTAAATCCACGAGGAAACACCGTAAGTCATATCATGGTAAAGGGAAAGGAGAGCTTTAGCACCTTCCCCAGCTGCACTTATAATCTGCTTAGCAAAAACGTTAGTGCAATCCCCAGCTGCATATACGCCTTTTTCCGATGTCCTGTTGTTACAGTCTATTATTATTTCCCCTCTGGCGTTAGTTAACACACCGAGCTTTTGGGCTATCTCCGTATTTGGTTTCAATCCTATTTCCACGAATACACCCTCTACGGATATTGCGTAAACTCTGGAACTTGACATGTCTTCAACAACTATTTCCTTTACCGTTTGATCTCCCCTGATTTCCAATACCCTATGTCTAAGCAAAGGTATGACCTTTGGATTACTTAATACCTTTCTTTGCAAAATTTCGTCCGCCTTGAACTTACCAAGAAACTCCAAAAGGTAAATTCTATTAGCGTAGTTTATAAGTTGTTCCGCGGCCTCAAAGCCAGAATTTCCCCCACCTACTACGGCTACATCCTTCCCTTTGAAAAAGGGAGCGTCGCATGTGTAACAGTAAGAAACACCCCTTCCTGTAAACTCCTTTTCGCCTGGTACGTTCAGTTTTCTGTAATCGGCACCCGTGCAAAACATAAGGTACTCACACTCGTAAGCCTTTCCAGAAATGCCAACAAGCCTAAAACCACCTTTTATCTTTTCAGCATCCACAATTTGGTCGTATATGGGCTCAATACCAAGCTTTTGCATATGCTGTATCATCTTTTCCACGAAGGAAACGCCATCCACTATAGCGTAACCCAAGTAATTTTCTATTTCTCCCGCTTTTATAACCTGTCCACCTACATCTGAAGTTATCAACACAAAATCCATCATTTTCCTTGAGGCGTATATGGCAGCGGATATTCCAGCAGGTCCACCACCCAAAATAATTAACTTTCTCATATCTGTATACGAGCAAATTTAGCTCTTCCTTCTTCAAATATGTCTCCACCGTATATATCGTTTGCAACTATCACAGGAAAATCTTCTACATATAGCCTTCTTATAGCTTCAGTACCCAGATCTTCGTAAGCAATCATTTCGGAAGATTTTATACACTTGGCAAGAAGGGTAGCTACTCCTCCTACCGCTGCAAAGTAAACCGCTTTGTAATGTTTTAGCATTTCTTTCACGTGCGGAGACCTGTAACCTTTACCTATCATACCTTTTAGACCAAGTTTTAGGAGGGGCTCTACATACTTATCCATTCTTATAGCAGTAGTCGGTCCTGCAGAGCCTATAACTTGCCCTGGCTTTGGTGGTGTTGGACCTACGTAATAAATTATTTGCCCTCTCATATCAAAAGGAGGACTCTCTCCTTTTTGCAGAGCTTCAACCATCCTTTTGTGCGCAGCGTCTCTAGCTGTATATATATATCCTGTTATAAAAACCTTGTCTCCTACTCTTAGATTTTCTATAACTTCATCCGTAACAGGAGTAATGACACGCTTCTCCATCATAATGTAAAAATTATACAACTCAGAGCCTGCTTAAAAGGAGGTTCCCAGAATTAGATTACTTTATATTATGTGGGAATGATTTATATCATATGCAATTACTAAAAAATCACTTATTAATTAATAAATGATTACTATCAATTAATACGAATGCACAAGCATATAAAATAGAAAAGCTAGACCTAGTAGGAGGTAAAAAATGGCTGAACATGGAGGACACCATCTAGGAGAGCACGAAACTAGTTTTTGGCCCTTCCCTGTCGGCTTGGGGATTCTGCTCACACCGATCGCCATTATTACGTATTTTGGATGGCAGATGCAGATGCCAGGTCTAATTTTAGGTTCTGTAGGTGTTCTTCTAATCATATTTGGAATGATAGGTTGGGCAAATGAAGTATTTAGTAAAGGACACGAAGAAGGTCTAGGCACGCTAGCTATAGCTATGTTTATAACAACGGAAGTAATAATTTTCGGAACAATGTTTGTAGCCTTCTGGGCAGCAAGAATAAGCAAGTATGATATATGGAAACAATGGGTGCCGGAGATAAACTTCGTCCTCCCTATAATTCTTACCCTAATACTGTGGGCATCAAGTATCAGTATTTTGATGGCTGAAAAAGCGATGGAGAAAGGGGAAAAAGGTAAATCTGCTACTCTCTTGATAGTTACTATAGCTTTAGGTGTCGCCTTTACTATAATTCACGTTCAAGAATGGCTTCACTTATGGCACTCTGGATTTACACTAAGTTCCAACATGTACGGCACGGGCTTCTATGCATTAACCGGGATACACACCTCTCACGTAATAGTTGGTATAGTAGCTCAGCTATACGTGTTGTGGCTAGTTCTTGCCAATAAGATGACACATCACAGAACAACACTCTTTAAGGCGGTGAGTATGTATTGGCATTTTGTAGATTTAATGTGGCTTTTAGTTGCAAGTACAGCCTATGTAATAGGTGCACTGGTATGATATTACTGTTATCTTTGCTATTACCACTTGTTGTGATAGCGTACAACAATCCTATGGATAAAGTGGGTATCTTTGATCCCTCAAGCTTGCAAATTAATCAAGAATACTATTTAGGCAAGAAAATAAAAAACTACACCTTACTCACCGAGAAAGGCTTTACGAACGTGTATAACATCATCGACGGGAAAGCCACCATACTTCAGCTTGCTTACTATACGTGTGATGCTGCATGTCCTTTGATAACAGAAAACACACTAAAAAGCCTCAATGAGCTAAAGGATAAAAACTACAATGTACTAGTAGTATCCTTCGACAAAAAGGACAATATAGATACTCTTAAGTCATACAAAGCACAACTAGAAGAGAAGTATGGAAGCATACCATCAAATTGGACTTTTGCACTACTAAGTCCTGAAGATATAACCAAGTTCACTCAGGATGTAGGGTTTAAGTTCTTTTACTCAGAAAAGGACAAAACTTTCGCGCACACCAATGTAATAATTTTCATTTCACCAAGTGGAACTATTACAAGATATCTATTTGGCATCAACCCAAGTAGTAAAGATATAAGATTAGCTTTAGCAAATGCCAGAATAGAAAAGCCTTCAATGAGCACCATAATCGACGCTGCTCTTCTGGCTTGCTATAGGTATGACCCGGTTCGTAGTAGGTATGTATTAGACCCTTTGATAATTTTCCCAATAGCAGGCATATTATTATTAATTAGTACAGGTTTTATAGCTATGAGTTTTAAGAAGGAGGTATAGATATGTTTAGAGTGTTGGGTGTTCTTGGGCTTGTTGGTATTGCAAAAGCTGAACCTTTGGCCTATCCTGCTCCTCTATGGGACAATATATACCTCATATGGTTGTTTATAGCGATCGTTATATATCTTGTTGTGTCCATCCCTATGTTGTACTTTATGTTTAAGTATAGATACAAAAAGGGAGTAAACGAGGTTGGAGAGCCTATTCATGGTAATACTACATTAGAAATACTCTGGACATTGATACCTTTGCTTATTGTTATATACTTAGCGACGCAGTCTTTTGCATACTACAGGGATCAAAGAAAGCCTCCTGAAAATGCTATGGAAATAAAGGTCATCGCATTTATGTGGGGCTGGGAAGTGGAGTATCCAAATGGCAAAAAAGTGTATGCCTTCTTTAACGAAGAGTACAAAATCCCTGAAGAGCAGAAAATAGTTCTTCCTGAAAAAACTCCCATAAAAGTTCTTTTGACATCGAGAGATGTAATACACGCCTTCTACGTACATCCTGCAAAAGTAATGGAAGATGCTGTCCCAGGAAGGATCACACATCTTTGGTTCCAGATAAACAAGCCAGGAGAGTATTGGGCGTTTTGTAGAGAATACTGCGGAACGCAGCACTCGAGAATGGTCGCTATACTAAAGGTTGTTCCCAAAGAGGAGTTTATAGCTTGGGTAAATGGAGACAACTTAAAACAAGCTAACGCGATTAATAATTTTTAAAGGAGGTGTACCATGGCAGTAACTGCCCCATACCGTCCGTGGTATAGCGCAGGTATCAAAGAATGGATTCTTACCACGGACCATAAGAAAATAGGTTTATACTACGGTATAACTACCGTCCTGTTTTTTGCCTTCGCTGGTTTGATGGGTCTGGGTATAAGGCTCGAACTTTGGCAACCTGGCTCACAATTTGTCTCTCCTGACACTTACAACTACTTCCTAACAGCTCACGGAATAGTAGCGCTACTTTGGTGGGCAATAGGCGTATGGGGAGCTTTTGGAAACTTTCTCATACCTCTAATGGTCGGTGCTAGAGACGTGGCTTTCCCGAGATTGAACGCTCTAAGCTGGTGGACATTTTTTGCAGCTAGTGTGCTTGTTCTACTTACCTTAATACCCAGTAACCAGATAAGGATGATGTGGACAGGATATCCACCTTTTTCCATAAACGAGAACGCAGGTCAAGCCATAATTTACATACTGGTAATTCACTTAACGGGAGCTGCATCCATAATGGGGGCTATAAACTTCTTGGTAACTACTCTGAGAATGAGAGCACCCGGAATAACTCTAAAGAACATGAACCTCATGCTACATAGTATAGCTGCTGCTAACACTATACAGCTTTTAGGTGTTCCATCTTTCGCTGGTGCTGTAACAATGCTCTTTATGGATAAGTATATGGGTACAAACTTCTTCAACCCAGAGCTTGGTGGAGACCCAGTTTTGTATCAAAACGTCTTCTGGTTTTACTCTCATCCAGCTGTTTATGTCATGGTTCTGCCTGCCTTTGGTGTATTTTCTGAAGTCATATCCACTTTCTCCAGAAAGCCTATATTTGGTCAAACTGCAATGGTATTTGCTATATGGGCAATAGCTATACTAGGTTTTATGGTGTGGATACATCACATGTTCACTTCAGGAGTTCCCGATTGGATAAGAATAGTAATGTCTTACACGACCGTTCTTATTGGTGTTCCTACGGGTGTTAAGATATTCAACTGGGTAGGTACACTATACAAAGGGTCTATAAGATACACAGTTCCTATGTTATTCACCTTAGGTGGTATTTTTATGTTCCTAATAGGAGGTCTCACAGGTATACCTCTTGCTCTTCCAGCTTTCGATATAAACGTTCATGACTCACATTTCGTAGTCGCACACTTTCATTATGTTTTAGGTATGGCCGTAACTTTTGGTGCCGTAAGTGGTATTTATTATTGGTACCCTAAAGTGACCGGAAAGATGTTTAATGAAACCTTAGGAAAGCTCAGTTTCTGGATATCTATGATAGGCTCCAACGTATTCTACTTCTTCCAATTTATAGTTGGATTAGAGGGAATGCCAAGAAGGTATGCTGACTATCCTCCCATACCAGAATGGATAACTCTACATCAAATACAGACAATTGGAGCTTTCATATTAGCCTTTGGATTATTGTTGACTTTCATAAATTGGATTGTATCTGCTTTCATTGGAAAGAAAGCCCCGGCTAACCCATGGGACTCTAACTCTCTCGAATGGAGTACACCATCTCCTCCACCACCACATAACTTTGATAAAATTCCTGAGCTTCCTGCCGACTGGTCTCCTTATGATTACCACAAAAAATACCATTGATAATTTGGGGGCTTTTGCCCCCATTTAAGGATTGGGCATGTCTAAGTATGTAGTTGCTATAATACTTTCAATATTTGTTTTCATATCCTACATTTTGGGTATTTTAGCGTTCGCTTCCAAGGAAGCGAGAGACAAAAGGTGGCAAGAATACTACAAAAAGTATGAAAACAAGTTTAAGAAAAACGACACATAATCTCTTGGTTGAGGTTCAAAGTCATATGAATGTTAAAATCTTGGAGGTATGTAAGAGATGTGGAAAGTGTTTTTGTTCTTAGCTGTTGTATTTACCTACTTAACCTTAGTATGGGGTGGTCTTGTAAGATCTACGGACTCTGGTTTAGCTTGTCCTGAATGGCCGCTATGCTATGGAAACTTTACACCTCCTAAGGAATTCTCTGCAAAACTCGAAATGGGACATAGAACGATCAGTGGTCTTGCAGGAATATTTGTCCTTCTTACTTTTGTATACGTATGGAAACACTTTAAAGGATCGACTAGATTAGCTGCCTTGTTTTCTGTAGTATTTACATTTAGCGCTGCTCTTACAGGAATGAAAATGATAAGATTGGAAACTCCTGAGTTAAAATACGTATCCCATATGCTGTTAGAGTCTTTTCACATATACGAATCCATGATTGTGCTGGGATCGCTAGTCCTAACATATAGGTTAGCATCCAATTACAGACCTGAAGGTGGCGTTCCTATATGGGTATACGCCTTGGCACTAACTACTATGATAACTGGTGTATTAGTTAGATACACAGGTTCAGGTCACGTGTGTGGTCCTGAATGGCCAACGTGCAATGGTCTACTAATTCCAGATCTTACAAATTGGCAGGTAGCTCTTCACTTTGCACATAGGAATATAGCTTATCTAACATGGCTTGGCTTTCTGGTTTACTTTTTGACAACTAAAAGTAGGATAGCCGCTCTATCTTTCGCCTTCATAAACATGCAGTTTGTGTTTGCTATTGGTATAGTTATATCAGATTTCTTCTTACCAATAGTATTTTTAGACATTGCTATGGGGTTTTTCCTGTTTGGATGGTTAACCTACAACTTACAGATCGGTAGAAGTTACAGCTATCAGCTAAGAACAGCGTGAAGCTATGGTAGGCAAAAGTGTAGCCAAAGCTATGAACATTACATACACTATAAGAGATTACATAATACTTACAAAGCCAGGAATAGTCATACTAGTTTTAATTACTACCCTTACCGGTATGTACTTTGCTAAAAGAGGTATGCCCGATGGCCTTTTGGTATTTTGGACCTTGCTGGGGACAGGTTTGTCCTCGGCAGGTTCAGCTACTTTAAATCAATACTTCGAAAGAGATATAGATAGCTTAATGGCAAGGACCAAGAACAGACCTCTACCTCTTGGAACCGTAAGTCCCAGTAATGCTTTGGCATTTGGTATGCTGTTAACCATATCTGGGATAGTTGTTCACCTAATTTTTGTAAATACATTATCAGCTTTTTTAACAGGTATTGCGAGCTTTGTTTACGTTGTTGTCTACACCATAACACTAAAAAGAAGGAGTCCCATAGCTACAGAAATAGGCGGTATTTCTGGAGCTCTACCACCCGTAATAGGATACGCCGCTGTGTTAAACAGCATCAATATAGAAGCTATTATCCTTTTTGTCATCATGTTTTTGTGGCAACCTCCACATTTTTGGGTGCTTGCTATAAAGTATTATCAGGACTACAAATTAGCAGGAATTCCTACTTTACCTGTTGCTAAAGGAATAAGTGAAGCAAAAATTAAAACCTTGGTTTACACTGCATCATTGTTTCCTGTAAGTATTATGCCTGCAATTATAGGAATGGCTGGATCCGTATATTTCTACTCTGCAATTGTCTTAAGTATGGTCTATATACTTTTGACAATTAAGTTCTTCCTTTCAAAAAAGCCTAATGGAATGTCTGTGTTTTTCTTTTCTATACTATACTTAGCGTTACTTTTCTCTATCATGGTGTTTGACATGAGGAAATAAAGTATGCAAAAAAATTGGTTTTTACTTTCAATAATTTCCTTAGGTGTTGGTGGGTTTTTTGCTTTCATAATAGCAATGGCAAGAACACCTGGCGTTTATGAATACTTCCCTCCTAACTATTTCTATCACGCTCTCACTGGACATGTAGACTTAGCCATAGTAGTGTTTCTCCTGAGCTTTACTATACTTATATGGAACAGAACCTTCAAAAAAGAGTTTAACTTAAGTTTTTATTTAGCTCTTTTGGGCTTTGTGGGTATAGGATTAGCCTCTTTTTCAGGTAAAGGTCAAGCTGTATCCAACAACTACTTTCCGACAATAGTTCATCCTGTATTTTTCTTAGGTGCTTTGTCTTTTTTTACAGCCTTTTGGATAGAAAGCATAAGGTTTCTTAATCAATCAATCAAAAACTTATTTTCACAGGATCCTCTAAAAAACTCCGTTGCAATTAGCGTAATTTTGGGATTTCTTATCCTAGTTTCTACTGTTTTTTCATCCTTCCGAGTGGGTAGTCACGATGAACTTTATAAATTCTATGAGAGACTTTACTGGGCTCCTGGACATATTCATCAATTCTTAAACGGCGCTATTTTGCTTTATGCTTGGTATTTTCTTTTAAAAATACATGGAAAAGATATTAAACTCAACAGATTGAGGTATTTAAGTTTCGTATTTTTAATCTTTGGTATCCTTTTAACTGCAGTTCCTCTTCTTTTCTCTGATCCTATTTCCTACGATGCTAAGTTGTTTACGGAAATAGCTTACGCAACAGGTCTTGGAATTCCTATGTTCATACATGCATTTAATATCATTAAAAACTTAAAGATAAATTGGCGAAATATTTATTCTTCTGGGATTTTTTTCTCTTTGGTTCTTTACTTTTTGGGAGTTTTTATTGCTTATCTTGGAATAAAATCCGATCTGAGAGTTCCAGCACACTATCACGGAACTGTTACAAGTCTAACATTAGCTT
>JBEPZA010000032.1:0-8754 GCA_041641075.1 Aquificaceae bacterium
TCACCCGTCAACCTAGAAGAACTAATAAATAGAGCAATTAGAATTTCTGCATTGGAGATAATCTTCGGTAGAGGAAACGCTTTATAAGCTCTAAAAATACATTAGAAACTTACGATATAAACTATATAAAACATGGCGCTCAGGATAAACTTTAATTACGAAGCCGCTGTTACTCAAACAAGCTTATCTAGCAATGCAATAGCGATTAGCAAATCTTTGCTAAGACTTTCAACAGGTATAAGGGTGCTAAATGCTTACGATGATGCAGCGGCCATTTCTATATCCAATCAGCTTTCTTTGGTTGCTATTGGCTATAAGGAAGCAAACAGAAACATCCTCACGGCACTTTCTGCTCTGAGAATTGCGGAAAACGCTGCGGGTCAGATATTTGATAGGCTAAAGGAAATCTACGCAAGGGCAACAAGAGCCGCTAATGACATCAACGACCCTGACGCACGTGCTTCTTTGCAAGCTGAAATAAGAAACCTCATAGACGTTATACACAGGATAGGAACATCCACGGAGTACAACGGCATTAAACTATTAGATGGCACATATAAAAATAAGGCGATTCATTACGGACCAAGGAATAATTTAGTGGTAAATGTTAGTGTAGATGATTTAAGGCCTACAAACCTTGGAGCTTACTTATTAGCTGCCAGAACTGTAGTCTCAAATACTGGTGGTCTAACTACTTCTGCTTTTCCAAATCACTTATATGATAATTCACAAACTGCTACTATAAACGGTGTATCAGTAACTATAACAGCGTCGACAACAACGCCATGGTCTGGGACGACTTATCTGATTGACGCTGCAACCTTTGCAAAGAACATAAATAGCAACCATACCCTAAGTAAGGAGCAAGGTTTTAAAGCTTATGCAAAAAATTCGAGTACTGCTGCACCATTTACAGGCTTACTTACTATAAACGGTAACTATAATTCTGTTTATAGTGGTCTTACATTTTATATCGGAGATAAAAGTTTTGAGTTGTATGGTGTTCAAAATGATACACTTGATGCTCTCATAAATAAAATAAACACAGCAGCTAGTACTAAAGGGGCTCAAGTTCAGGCTTCAAAAATAAACAACAGATTGGTTCTTAATACCTCAAATGGTGAAACCATAGCTGTTCAGGTATATGTAAATATCTCAAGTACAAGTCCCGTCTCAGTTACTGTAAATCTTGACCAGTTAGTTGAGGGTGCGGTAGCGCAAACTCTTAACTTGAACAATTCTGATGGTCTTGCATCAGCTATAAAAACTGGGGAGATTAAGATTATATCTCCTGAGGAGTTTACTGTAATATTTGGATCCTTAAATAACGCTATAGGTTTTGGATTTAGTGTTCAAGCACCAAGATCGACAAAAATACTGGACCTCTATAACATAGATGTTAGAAATAACGAAGGTGCAGAGCTCGGCATTATGATTGCCGATGCAGCCATTAGAAAGGTGGACAGGGTGAGAGTAAACATAGGTGCACTTATAAGCAACTTACAGTCCATATACGATGCCCAAAGGGTGGCGCTTGACAACACTCAAGAAGCGGAGAGTGTAATACGAAATACAGATTATGCAAAGGAAATCTTAGATTTCATTAAAATGCAAATCAAAATGCAGAGCACTATAGCTATGCTTGCACAAGCAAATCAATTACCTCAACTCGTCCTACAACTCCTAAAGTAAATTTAGGAATGAATCTTTTTGATAGCCTTAAAAGTTTTAGCAAAAATCCGATTTATACAGTATGAAATAATCTATAGAAAGGAGGTAGGCTATGGCACTACGAATCAACTTTAATTACGAGTCCGCTGTGACTCACACCAGTCTGTTAAAAAACGAGAGGGAGATGAACAAGTCCCTTCTCAGGCTTTCAACGGGTATGAGAATACTAAATGCTTCTGATGATGCGGCGGGTATGTTCATAGCTGACCAGTTATCCATCGTGGCTACAGGTTACAGAGAAGGCAACAGGAACATTCAAACAGGATTATCTGCTCTGAGAATTGCGGAAAACGCTGCGGGTCAGATTTTTGATAGGCTAAAGGAAATCTACGCAAGAGCAACAAGAGCCGCTAATGACATCAACGACCCTAACGCACGTGCCTCTTTGCAAGCTGAGATAACAAACTTCATAGATGCTATACAAAGGATAGGAACGGACACAGAGTATAACGGCATTAAACTGTTGGACGGCACCTTTATCAACAAAGCGATTCACTACGGTCAGAGAAACGATCAAATACTAAGCATAGACATACGAGACATAAGGGCTATAGCTCTTGGAACTAACTTGTTGAATAGTACAGGAAAGGTATCGTCAAATACTGGTAACCTAACTGCTGCTAACTTTCCAGACTACGTGTATACTGGTTCCCAAACAGCCATTATAAACGGTAGGTCAGTAACTATAACGGCCGGTTCTAATAACATAATCGATGCTGCTACGTTTGCAAGGAGCATAAATAACGATCCTGCGCTTAAGGAACAAGGCTTCAGAGCTTATGCCAAAAATACAAGTAAAGCAGCAGAATTTACAAGTTTATTCACCGTAGCTGGTAATGCTACCCTTGATAGCGCCACCCTTAAGTTCTACGTTGGAGAACAAACTTTTGATATAACAAATGTAGGTACAACTACCACCCTTGATGAGCTTATAACTAAGATAAACACTCAAGCTTCGGATAAAAATGCCCAAGTCAGAGCATCAAAAGAAGGCAATAGACTGGTTCTCAACACTACAAACGGAGAGACCATAGCGGTTGAAGTAACTATGAACATAACAGGCACCGGCACTGTTACAGTAAATCTCAATCAATTAATTGAAGGTGCGACTCCACAATCTCGTACAAATAGTGGCGCTGTATCTGCTGTAAAGACGGGACGTATGATTATTACAGCTCCCGAGAAATTTAATCTACAATTCCAGCAAGCAAGTAACGCAGCAGGTCTTGGATTTCAGGGACAAAACCTTACTGCTCAATTCACAAACCTCTATGGCATAGATGTGAGAACTAACGAAGGTTCGGAGCTTGCTATGGTTATCTCCGATGCTGCCATAAGAACGGTAGACAGAGTGAGAGCCAACATAGGTGCGATTATGAACAACCTTCAGTCCATATACGATGCCCAAAAGGTAGCTCTAGACAACACCCAAGAGGCAGAAAACGTCATTAGAAACACAGACTATGCGGAAGAGATGAGTAACTTTATTAAAATGCAAATCAGGATGCAAAGTGGTATAGCCATGCTCGCACAGGCTAACGCGCTACCTCAGCTTGTCTTACAACTTCTCAGGTAACAAATTTAGATGAGGGGAGTCCCATGCTCCCCTTTTTTGATTAGGAGAACCAGGCATGATGGTCGAGCCTGAAGGCAAGAATCTTGGTGTCTCCAAAACAGGGACTCAAGGGTTCTTTGTGAAGAAGATCCAGGAGGGGAACATCGAAAGAATTCAAATAAAGATCACGGAGTCTTTAGAACAAGCAAAGCAAATCCAACAAGTAAATGACAAAGATATTAAAAGACTCACAGAAGAAATAGCAAAAAAGTTTGACATGCTTTCTAAGTATCTACAGATAGATATAGACGAACAACTAGAAATACCTGTAGCAAAAATCATAGACAGAGAAACAAAGCAAGTAATCAGACAGATACCACCTGACTATCTGTTGGACCTTATGAAGAAGGTTGACCAAATGTTAGCCGTGCTGGTAGAAAAGGAGGCGTGACATGCAAGACTTTTACCTTAGCAATCTGACGGGGCAGTTCGACTGGGGTCCACTGGTAGACAGGATTATGAAGATAAAATCCTTACCAATTAAGAGATTAGAGGAACAAACCGTTGTCCTAAAGGGTAAGCAGGAAGCATACTTCAATTTGCTCAGCAAAGTAAACGATCTAAAAAATGCTCTCAACACAAACATAGAGGATCTCTTTAAGCAAAAGAGAGCAATCTCTTCAGACACAAATGTAGCGGTAGCTAGTGCAAGCCCAAACACTCCTAACGTATCCCTAAGCGTAAATGTCCAAAGTTTAGCTCAGAGGGAAATGTTGCTTTCAACAGGTGCTGTGAGCGATATGGACCAAATCATATCGTGGAAAGCCTTTACTCTAAAGCTCAACACCGGAAGCACTATAGAAATCCAAGGAACTATTAGTGATGGAAGTGGGAAATTACAAGACCTGGTAAACGCCATAAACAGCCTTCCCAACAGCAAGATAGAAGCCAGTGTGTTCTTTGATGGTAGCCAATACAGACTTTTGCTTGCGGAAAAGGACGAAGGTGCTTCCACTTTTGAAACTTTGTCGGGTGCTACAGCTATTTTGGTGGATTACTCCGATCCAAGCGGTTTTGGTGGTCCCTTATGGTTTATAGACTCTGCAAATCCTCTCCAATTTGCCAAGAACGCAAAAATGCAAATAGGATCCAACAATTTGACCAGTCCAACAAACACCTTTAACAATATAATCACAGGTCTCAACGTAACCGTCAGAGCTACGGGTAGCACCACCATAAAGGTAGAGGACGACAACATAGGTATAAGTAACTTCTTGCAGAATATTGTTTCCAAGTACAACGAAGTTGTGAAGCAAGTAAGCGACCTAACTGGACTCAATAAACCCCTTCAAGGTGATCAGGTGATTCTAGGCATAAAAAGAGAACTCTCAAACGCCTTGGATCCACTCTTCAGGAAAGGGCTCCTGAATGTGAAGGAAGATGGAACTGTGAGCTTAGACACCTCAATCTTGGACAGAGTTATAAAATCTGACAGAGAAGGCTTAAAGTCTTTGCTTGTAAATGTATCTACGCAAATGACATCTATAACTTCTGCACTCTCTACGGATTTAGATAGAATGGCTAAAGATTATGGCTCAAGGGTAGAAGCTCTAAACAATAGAGCAAGCGCCTTGTATGAAAGCTTGCGAAAGGAAGAGGCACGGTTAAAACTCGAGTTTTCTAAGGTAGAAGCTTTTATGAACCAGGCTAAAGGAATTATGGATAGATTGCAAAACCTTATTGTCACATTATCAGAAATGCAAGGGGGCAAGAAGAAATGAACAGCTACCTTGAAAATATGGTGTATACAGCCAATCCAGTCAGGCTTATCATAATGCTCTATGAGAGAGCCATAGTAGCTTTAGAAAATGCCTTGGATATTATGAATAAAGAGAATCCATCCTTGGAGGAAATAAAGACAAAGCTTGAAGAGCTCTCAAAAGCTAACGACATACTTATCGCTTTAGATAGCACACTGGATATGGAAAAGGGTGGAGAAATAGCCAAGAATCTTCATGAGATATACACGGCTTTAAGTAATGACATTGTTAGATTGAGTCTAAAGGACGATGTGGAAATCGTAAAAAAGATGATAAAGGTACTTATGGACTTAAAGGAAAGTTGGGAAGAGGTCGAAAAAGTTGAGCAAGGAAAACTTAAAGCAGCTACTCCTTAAGTGCCAAGTTTACATGCAAGAGGAAAATTTTGACGCTCTCATACAAACTTTGGAAAACATTCCAGCTATAGAAAACATGAGCTTGGAAGAAGCAAAAGAGTGCCTTGCTATACTAAACCATCTGTTGTCTCAGGCAGAAGGTAAAAGAAACCAGATAGCTCAAACCCTTGTAAACATAAGAAAGTTTATGGATAGTATATAATTTCCTATGATGAAAGTAGCCATAATAATGGGGAGTATATCCGATTGGGAGTATCTAAAGGATGCTTATAACACACTTAGAGAGTTCGGTGTTGAGTGTGAGGTAAAGGTAGTTTCTGCACACAGGACTCCAGATAGTATGTATGAGTTTGCAAAAAGTGCACGCCAAAGGGGTATACAGGTTATAATAGCTGGTGCAGGTGGTGCGGCTCACTTGCCAGGTATGGTTGCATCCATGACTACCTTGCCCGTGATAGGTGTACCAATACCTACAAAGCACTTAGGAGGTTTAGATTCCTTATATTCTATAGTCCAAATGCCAGTAGGTATACCTGTAGCAACTGTAGCCATAGGAAACTCCACAAATGCAGCATTGCTTGCACTTCGAATACTGTCATTGAAGGATGATAAAATAAAAGAAAAACTGGATGATTATATGCAGAGCTTAAAAGAAAAGGTGGATTTTATGAACCAAGAGCTTTTACGGGAGCTCTGACGGAGGATTAAATGATGAAACTTTGTATGATAGGACTTGGAAAAATGGGGAGCGGTATGGCAAGGAGGCTTTTGTCCTTTGGATACAGCATAGTAGGATACGATCCGAGAGCAGGGGAAGGTTCAATACCTACCTTGAGCTCCCTAGAGCAGATAAGGGACTTTTTTGGAAATGAGCGTAAAGTTGTTTGGTTGATGGTTCCACACGAAGCCGTAGATAGTGTAATAGATGGCTTGGCAAATTACCTAAGCACAGACGATATTGTTATAGATGGTGGCAATTCTTACTATGTGGACTCTCAGAGAAGGTACGAAAGATTGAAGTCCTTAGGTGTTCACTTTATGGATGTAGGTGTGAGTGGTGGTGTCTGGGGGGAGACGCAGGGTTACTGTCTTATGATAGGTGGAGACAGAGAAGCCTTTGAGTATGTCGAAGCTATATTTAGGGACTTATCGGTGGAAGGTAGAGGCTACGCCTATCTTGGAAGCTCCGGTGCTGGACACTTTGCCAAGATGGTACACAATGGCATAGAGTACGCCATGATGGAAGCTATAGCTGAAGGATTTGAACTTCTTAAGGAAAGTGGTTTTAATTACGATCTAAAGGAAGTAGCAAAACTCTACAATAAAGGCTCAGTCATCAGGTCATGGCTTATGGAACTTACCCAAAAGGTCTTCGAAGACTTTGGAAACTTGGAGAACCTCAAAGGTTACGTAGAAGATACGGGCGAAGGCAGGTGGACCGTGCTAGAAGCCATCAAAAGGGGTGTGCCCTTACCAGCTATAGCGGAGTCTCTTTTTGTGCGCTTTAGGTCAAGGCAAGAAAACTCTTTTAGAGACAGGCTTTTGGCGGGTCTTAGGTACGAGTTTGGGAGACACGAAGTAAAGAAAAAAGATGAACAATAAAGTAAGCATTTTTATAATAGGTGGAACCGGGGACCTATCTAGAAAAAAACTTTTGCCAGCTTTGGCAAATTTATACAAAAGAGGTGAGATTCCTCATTTAGACAAAGTTTACTCTTTGGCCAGGGCCTCTACGCAAGAATGGGAGAGCGTATCGTGCTCCTTAGACGAAGGTTTTGGGAAACTTTGTAACTTTGTTCCTTTTGACGTAAAAGATCCAGAGTCTTACAAAAGCTTGGAGAAGCTTTTACAAAACATAAAGGGAGAGATTATATTCTACTTGGCGATTTCGCCTTTTCTTTTTGAAGATGCCATAAGACTTTTGGGACCACTTCTGAGAAAGTTTACAAACCCTCGTAAGATCGTTATAGAGAAGCCTTTTGGGTTTGACCTAGAGTCTGCAAGAAAGCTCAACAATCTAATAAAAAAGTACTTTATAGAGGAGGAAATATACAGAATAGACCACTTTTTGGGCAAAGAAACTGTCCAGAACATATTCTCTCTTCGCTTTTCTAATTTAATCTTCGAAGGCATATGGAACAAAAACTTCATAGATCACGTGCAGATTGTAGGAATAGAGGACATAGGTATAGAAGGGAGAGCAGCCTACTACGATAAAGTTGGGGCTACTAGAGATATGCTACAGAACCATTTGCTTCAAATGCTGGCTTTTCTTGCCATGGAACCACCGTGTTGTATGGAAGCGGAGTTCATAAGGGACGAAAAAGTCAAGCTTTTGAGGTCCATAAGAAAAATGGATCCCAGCGAGGTAAAAGATCATGTGGTGAAGGCAAGATATGAAGGGTACATACAGGAGCATGGTGTATCTAAGGATTCCCGGACGGAAACTTTTGTTGCTGCAAAGCTCTACATAGACAACTTAAGGTGGCAAGGTGTACCTTTCTATCTGATGACAGGCAAGAAGTTATCCAAAAAGCTCACCCAGATAACAGTGGTCTTTAAGGAAATACCGCGAATGTTTAGTTCCCTCTTAGATTGCAAGCCAAACCAAAATAAGGTAGTTTTTCAGAGCACGCCAAAAAACAAGATGGCAGTCTATTTAGAAATCAGACCCCCAGCCGGTAGGTTCTTAGCCTGTCCCGTAGAAACCCCCATAGAGTTTGACTTTGAGGGTTACTATAACATAAAGTTGCCAGATGCATACCAAACTTTACTATCTGATATTATACATAGTAATCGTTCACTCTTTATTAGAGGGGATGAGGTGGAAATTATGTGGCAAATAGTAGATCCCATTTTGAAAGCCGACCTTCCCCTCAGTATATATCCTCAAGGTATAGACATCCCACTACCCGCTAAGGAGTTGATAGAGAAAGATGGAAGAGAATGGTATATTTAGACTGGTAAAACCTAAAGATCCAGATACTTATGTTTCAAGCCTGATACTCAAGTATATGCAGATCTTTTTGAGAAAAAAAGGCAAATTCTTTGTAGCTTTAGCCGGCGGAAAAACACCTCTAAGAGCTTACTCTCTGATGGGCCAAAAATTAAAAGTCAAAGCCTTCTTATCCGATGAAAGGTATGTACCCTTGGATGATCCAAGAAGCAACTACAAGAACATAAGAGACAGTGGTCTAGAAATCCTTGCCTTTCCTACACACTTGGATATAACAGAGTGTGCCAAAGCATATTCGCAACTCTTACCAGAAAGTTTGGATGTGGTGCTTTTGGG
>JBEPZA010000033.1:0-8726 GCA_041641075.1 Aquificaceae bacterium
GTAAAAGTAAAAGGACTTTCCGTTGGTCAGATAAACGGTTTGAGCGTCATAGATTTAGGAGATATAAGCTTTGGAGGACCTAGTAGGATAAGTGCTGTCGTTTATATAGGTGAAAAAGGAATTGTAACCATAGAAAGAGAAGTAGAGCTAAGTGGTCCAATTCATTCTAAAGGAGTGCTTATACTATCAAATTACCTAAGATGGAAGTATGGTGGCAAAGTTCCCCTTCATATATCCGCAAGTATAACCTTTGGGCAACTTTACGATGAAGTGAAAGGTGATAGTCCATTCGTTGCTGAGCTTTTGTGCTTGCTTTCCAGTATAGCTCAGGTTCCACTTATACAAGATATTGCCGTTACGGGATCGGTGGATCAGCATGGAAACGTTCAACTCTTCGGATGGATAAGGGAAAAAGTGGAAGGCTTTTACAAGGTATGTAAAAACTCAGGCTTTACTGGCACTCAAGGTGTATTGGTGCCATACAAAAACTTAGACAATCTCGTTTTACACGATGAGGTTATAAATTCTGTAAGGAAAGGAGAATTTCATATTTATACGATGGATGATGTTGATGATGCTATAGAACTCTTAACAAGTTTAAAACCTAAACAATTTCACAAGCTCGTTGAGAAAAACTTGATAAGCTATGCCAAAGCTTTTAAACCTAAATTCAAAGGAGGTAAAAATGGCTAAGATAGCTTACATTTTCCCTGGGCAAGGTTCTCAGTATGTAGGTATGGGATACGATTTTTACAAAGAGTTTTATGAAGCTAGCGATATATTTCACCAAGCGGAAATGGCACTGAGGTATAATTTGCCAGACATTATCCTAAAAGGTCCAGAAGAAGAACTAAACAAGACAATAAATACGCAGCCAGCTATACTTACGGTTTCTTACGCCATTTACAACACTCTGGTAAGTTTGGGTCTTCCAGAGCCTCATGTGGTAGCAGGACATTCTTTAGGTGAGTATACAGCTTTGGCTGTAGCAAAAGGTGTGGAGTTTTTCGAAGCTGTAAGGCTTGCATACCTGAGAGGTAAGTATATGCAAGAAGCAGTGCCAGAAGGCAAAGGAGCAATGGCGGCAGTTGTTAAGCTACCACCAGAAAAAGTGGAGCAAGCTTGCCAGGAAGCGAGTTCTGTTGGAATTGTAGAGCCAGCTAACTACAACTCTCATGAACAGACAGTTATATCTGGAGAAAAGGAGGCGGTAGAAAAGGCTAGCCAGATATGCAAGGAAATGGGAGGAAAGGTAATACCTCTTAAGGTATCCGTCCCCTCTCACTGTAGTTTAATGAAGGATGCGGCTAACGCCTTTAGACTAAAACTGGCACAAACACCCATAAAAAATATAAACATACCATTGGTGCAAAACTTTACCGCAAAGGAACACACAAACGCGCCTGAAATTAGAGAAAACCTTTACAAGCAGATTTTTTCGCCTGTCAGGTGGTATCAGAGCGTTATCTACATGGTGGAGAAGTTAGAAGTGGACACCTTTGTAGAGATAGGTCCAAAAAATGTGCTTTCTAAGCTTGTTCAGCAGATAGTGCCACAGGTGAGGATTTTCAATGTAGAAAAGGTGAGCGACATAGAAAAAGTCTTGGGGGCTCTAAAATGAACCACGTGGACAAAGCAAAAGTACTTCAGTCTGCACTCCCTTACATAAGAGAGTTCTACGGGAAAACCTTCGTTATAAAGTTTGGTGGATCGGCAATGATAGAAGAAGGTCTAAGAGAAAGTTTTGCCAAGGATGTAGTGCTTTTAAGGTATGTAGGCATACGCATAGTGGTGGTTCATGGAGGAGGTCCCCAAATAAGCAAGACATTAGAAACCTTTGGTTTAAAGACTCACTTTGTTGGAGGTATGAGAAAGACAGACAAAGAAACGATGCACGTAGTAGAGATGGTTCTCTCTGGTGACATAAACAAAGATATCGTAGCGCTCATAAACATGCACAGTGGAAAGAATATATACGCCGTTGGACTTTCTGGAAGGGACGGATGGCTAATAAAGGCTAAAAAGATAGATAAGGAGCGCTACTTTACTAAACTCGGACTGGAAGTGCCACCAGAAGACATTGGGTACGTGGGAGAGGTAATAGATATCAATGTTGATCTTTTAAATACATTAATGGAGAAGGGATACATACCAGTAATAGCGCCAGTAGGAGTAGGAGCAGATGGAGAGGCTTACAACATAAATGCAGATATAGCAGCGAGCAAGATAGCTGCAAAGCTAAAGGCACAGAAGCTGATCTTTATGACGGATACAGAAGGTGTCAAGGACAGAGAAGGAAAACTCATCCCTACCCTGACAAAAGAAGAGATACTAAGGCTTGTAAAGGAGGATGTGATAAAAGGTGGTATGATACCAAAAGTAAACTCCTCTTTGGAAGCATTGGAAGAAGGTGTAAACAAGGTTCATATAATCGATGCAAGAGTGCCACACGCTTTACTTTTGGAAATTTTTACAGATGAAGGTATAGGTACCGAAATTAGATTATAATTTAAGTTCATGTACTACTTTCTTTTGGTAGTCTTTATAATAGTAGCTATTCTCATAATAATATCCGTACTTTTGCAAAGAAGTAAAGGGGACGTGGGATCAGCTTTTGGTGGTATGGGTCAAGGAATGTTTGGTCCAGAAGGTATAGATACCATACTCACAAAAATAACATATTGGCTTGGTATTTCACTTATGCTCATAGCTCTAGCTATGGCGCTCTTGCACCCGTCCAAAAGGGGGAGCTTAATAAAAGATGACGATAAGAGATCTACTCCAGTTGAGCAAGCTAAACCAGAGGGACAAAACCCTACTAATAGCACACCTAGTAAACCTTAAAGTTGGAGAAGTTTATCTAAAGCAAGATATGCAAGTATCACACCAAGTAGTGGAGAGATTCCTGGAGCTTTCTTCAAAGATAGAGCAAGGCTACCCTCTTCAATACGCCATTGGAGAGTGGGATTTTTTTGGACGTACCTTTAGAGTTCAAGAGGGTGTTTTGATACCAAGACCGGAAACGGAAGTGCTAGTAGAAAGAGTGTTGGAAAAGGTAGACAACAGAGAGAGAGTAGGTTACGAGATAGGAGTAGGCAGTGGATGCATTAGCATAACCTTGCTTTTAGAGAGACCAAACTTGGTAATGCATGCATGCGACATAAATCCAAAAGCCATAGAGCTTTCCAAAATCAACGCCATGGTCTACAAGGTTAAAGAAAGGTTTATCCTTCATCTTGGAAGCCTTTTTGAGCCTGTTGGGGGTATGCTTTTCGATTTTATTATTTCTAACCCCCCTTACATACCTCGGCATTATTGGGATAAGCTGGAAGATGGTGTAAAACTGGAAGGTTACCAATCTCTTATTGGTGGGGAAAAAGGTTACGAGTTTTACGAAAAAATATCAAAAAAAATTAGTATATACCTTAGGAAGGGAGGTTTTTTTGCTTTTGAAATAGGACACGATCAAGGTAAAGTGGTTCAAGAAATTTTTGCATCTGTTGGATTTGAAACTAAAGTTTATAAAGATTATAGTGGACAGGATAGGGTAATTTTGGGATGGAAATTGTAGGTTATTTAGTAGGTATTGTTTTCTTTATAATTCTTGAGGGTTTTTTTGCAGGTTCGGAAATAGCACTCGTCAGTATTGATAGGAACAAGATACTGTCTTACTATAAGAGGTTCAACTACAAGTTTCTTAAAGATTTTTACGACAATCCTGAGGATTATATAACCTTGACCATGTTAGGGTATACAGTAAGTATCGTTTTTGCCTCTACTTTCTATACTCTGACAATAATGAGCTTAGTTCCCTACATAAGGTTTTTATCTGGGTTAGAAGTCCTGTTTTCTACGACCATCGTTTTGTTTACCTTGGTATTGGGGGAGATAATCCCCAAAAGTCTTTTTCAAAAGCATGCGGAAAAACTAATAATACCCAGTTTGTGGTTGCTTGAGAAGCTAAAAACAATAACAGCACCTATTCTTAAACTATCTAGACTCGTAAGTAGAACTATAACACATAAGCTAAAAGACAGATTTGTAGAAAGGTTAAACAGAAAAGACTTATTGCAACTCATTAGCTATGTAGGAAACTCAGGCTTTGATATGGTATACAATGCGCTTTCTTTAAAAGACAAAAGGC
The DNA here is from genome assembly GCA_041641075.1 of Aquificaceae bacterium. Classification (GTDB taxonomy): domain Bacteria; phylum Aquificota; class Aquificia; order Aquificales; family Aquificaceae; genus JBEPZA01. The sequence continues at coordinate 4,145 of JBEPZA010000033.1, forward strand.
TTTCTGACGTTTTCAAGCCTTTGTATCAAGTAGTTATGGTCAGCGAAGACACCGTAGTTTACAACGTTTTAAAATGGATGAAGGAAAGTAAGTACACCAAGTTACCTGTTTATAGGTCACGTGTAGATAACATTGTAGGCTATGTGGAGCTTTTTGACTTAATTGATAAACCAGATTTGGACAAGGTGAAGAACTACGTAAAACCTGTTATTGTGCTTCCAGAATTTGCTACCCTGTATACAGCTCTCAAAAGCTTTTCCACATCTTACGAGAAAATGGGAATAGTCGTAGATGAAAAAGGTATAGTGCTAGGTATATTTACGATAGATGATATTTTTAAAGAGGTAATAGGTTACATTGGAGATGAGCAAAATAAAGAACCTGAGGAGATAAAAGAGGTGGAAAGGGATAAATGGGTTATATCTGCAGAAGTAACCAAGGATGAACTGGAAAATTACTTAAAAATTAAACTTCCTGATGGACCGTACAACACCATAGGTGGACTTTTACTACATATTTCAGAAAAGATTCCCACAAAAGGTGAGACATTTGAATATGGAGACTTAAGGTTTAAAATATTACAATCAGATAGCAAAAAAATAATAAAGGTGATGTTAGAACGTGTACAGGGAAAAAACACTTAAAGAAATACCTCAAGACTTAAGACCGAGGGAAAAACTTTTGAAGTTTGGTCCAGAAATCTTGGTGGAAGAAGAGCTTCTTGCCCTAATACTAGGTTCAGGAAGCAAGGATATGGACGTTATCAGTCTTTCCAAAGAAGTGCTAAGTATTGGTTGGGAAAAAATATCCAAAATGTCAGTACAAGAGCTCCAGGAACTCATAAAAGGAATAGGTTTAGCAAAGGCTTGCCAAATAAAGGCAGTTATAGAGCTTTCTAAAAGAATAAATAACCCGCTTGGTGATGTAAAAATATCTTCGCCAGAGGATGTTTACAAGGTTGTAAAAAAAGAAGTAGACAACAGAAGAGAGCATTTGATAGCTATGTATCTTAGTCCTTCCAACAGGTTACTGAGCTACGAAGTAATAGCTATTGGAAGGATGAACAGTCTGCATGCAGATCCGAAGGACGTTCTGTACAACGCAGTTAAGCTCGCATGCCAAGGTATCATCCTGATACACAATCACCCAAAGGGTGAGCTAAAACCATCAAGAGAGGATATACAATTCACAAAGAGATTACAAGATGCATGTAATTTACTGGGCTTTGATTTGATAGACCATCTTATAATCAACGAATCGGGTTACCTTTCCTTTAAGGCTGCAGGCTTGCTGTGAACTTAGTGGGTATACTCAAAGGACTTGGGTTAATTGAAAGGGAATGTATAAGTTGTAAAAAGGAGGGATACTTTGTAGGTCAGGGTTATGTATGCGAAGAATGTTTACAAAGCATAAAGCCTTACCATCCTATCAATTATGTTCACATAGATTACATATTTTCTTACAGAGTTTTTGGAATTTACGATGGTGTACTTATGGATGTTATAAAGTCTATAAAGTTCGATTTAAACAAGCCTTTAGCTAAAAAGCTTGGACAAGCTATAAAGCCATACCTATGGGACTACATTCAGCAGGTAAATCCCGATTGCGTAACCTTTCCGCCTCTGAACTACAGACGCCTTTGGCAAAGGGGCTTCAACCATGCAGAACTTATACTAAAACATGCTGGTGTAACACCTATTAAACTTTTTATTAGAAAAGGTTTTTCCAAACCCATGGCTCTTTTGAGCAAGGAAGAAAGAGAAAAAGCGGTTAAAGAATTTGATCTAAGAAAAGAAACTTTGGACCTTATAGAAAACAAGGTTATACTCATCTTCGATGACCTTATAACCTCGGGTACTACCGTATCTTACCTTGCTAAACTCCTGCTGATGGCTGGTGCTTCTCAAGTTCACGCTTTCTTTGTTGCAAAGGCTATTTAAGCGTACCAACTTGTATTTAGTGCATTGAAAAGCCTTACCAAGTTTTGAAAAATATTGACAAACCTTCAATAAAAAATCACGTCGAAAGTTTTTTGGTATTGTAAATCACAAAGTTAACTTACTATGGTTTTAAAGCTTAATGAGCTCTGTGCATTGCAAGCTAAGATTGGTTATTATTTACTTTTTTGCAGGGTCTTTTCTCTTCGTCGCACACAAATAACAAACACCTTCTTCCGTTTTTGCCCAGTGTCTCGTTCCTGCCGGTATCTCCAACATATCTCCCTCCTTTAGATTAAAAACTCCTTCTTGCGTTCCTATCACGATAGAACCTTTATAGACCCATCTTATCTCATCTTCGCTATGTGTGTGCCAATCGTAAAAAGTGCCGGGCGGATCACACCATTGGTATATGTTGGTGTATCCCATACTCTCTAACTTTTCTCTTACTTCATTTAATTTATCCTTCATACCTTAACTGCTGCCTGTTTATCGTAGAGCGCCTCGAGGTTTTTACTTCTTTTTAATATCCAGTTGCTTCTGTAGATGTGAAGTTCTGGTTTCGTGTAATTTTTGCCACTTGCTAGACCTTTAATTACGGGTATTCCTTTATCTTGCGCAGGTAAATCAGAAACAAGGTACTCATAAAAAGTCTTTTCATCGAATCTCCAAGGTAGAAAACCCTTGAGTGTATTCTCTTTCATTAGAGAATCTAAGGTTCCATCCGCTTCTCCGTACAGGGTCATGGGTATTTTTATGTGTGCTATGGAAGAAAGACCATCCAAGAAGGGGCTAAACACTATAAGCTTCTCGACTTTGCTCAGTGTATTCTTGATTTCTAGGTAGTTGTAGTAATCCAAAATATCTTCTCCAAAAATTATGAGATTTTTCACCTTTCCTCTATCGATGGCATCTAATACAGAGTCTAGGTGCGAAAGGTGGTCTTTAAATCTTTTGTAAACGCCTAAACTGTTCGAGCCATAATGAAGTAGTAAAACTTTCTTACCTCTCAGTTTTTGTCCCCACTCTCTGGCATTTTCAAGACCTGTCGTGTTAACAATTACTATATAGTCCTTTAAATCTTCCAACTTCTCCCATGTAATTAACTCAGGGTTTAGCTTTTTATCTCTTACTCTCTTATTGTCTAAGGTGTAGACGTTCCCTTTAATGTAGTAAGAGAGAACAGGACTTGTTGAAGTTATGTCTTCTCCTAAGAGCACATATGTTGAGGCATTCTTTATGTTTTCTATGCTGGGTTCTTGGTATTCGCCGTAACCTTCTAGAAATTCTGCCATATCCAACGTTAGGGTCGAAGTTACGTAACATCCCGAGGATTTTGATACTCTGTAAATAGCGTCTAGAACCTCGTTGCTCAAAAAGTTGGAAAGTATTATGGCTGTTTTTTCAAAGCCGTCTCTAATAGCTATAGAAACAAAATTTACGGCTTCACCTATACCTACTTCTCTTCCATAAGCTATCGGTTTTAACAATCTCTCATAGTTTATCGCATCGTAACCAAAAAAGGCTTTGCTACATATGTTTAGTTCGTCAGTAGGCTTTGTTCTGTATACCTTTCGCTCGGATTTCCAGTCTCCTATGCCATACTCAACTTGAATTTCACATCCCACTGGACATAAATTACACGCTGTTTTTTCCTTTTGTAGCAACCAGCTTCTGGTCCAGTACTTGAAAGGTTTGGAAATAATGGCACCTACCGGACAGACATAGACGCAAAGCCCACACATTTCACAACTTGATGTGTCAAAAGGTTTAACCGTAGGAGCTATATTTGCATGAAAGCCCCTCTCCTCTACATACAGGGCATTAGCCCCAACTACATCGCTACACGCGCGTGTGCATCTATAACAGACTACACATCTGTTTGTGTAGTACTCTAAGAAATCGCTTTCCCAGTCTACGTAGTGCCTGTCTTTCTCCAAGGCTGATATGGGAACTATCTGCTGCTGAGGCCCAAATATGGCACCGTAATTTTGAAGGTCACACTCACCAGCCTTGTCGCATATAGGACAGTCCAAAGGATGCCTTGTCATCAGAGCTTGTAATAGATATTTCTGATTAGCTACAACGCTAGGATGTTTTGTGGATATAATCATCCCATCTTCTACAGGCGTGTTGCAAGTAGTAAAGAGCCTACCCGTTTTTTCGTTGTAAGCTATGCACATTCTACAGGCACCTATAATCTTAAGTTTGGGGTGGTAGCAAAAGTAAGGTATGTTTATTCCGTTTTCTAGCGCTGCTCTTAAGACAGTTTTCCCTTTCTCTACTTCTAGCTCTTTACCGTCTATCACTATCTTAACTTTTTCCATAATAATAGAATAAGCGATATACTTTTAAATATTGGTGATTTTAGTCAAATTGGGAATCTGTGATAAGTTATTGACTTGCAGGAGAGTGTAGTGTATGATATTATATTTAGCTGGCGTAGCTCAGTCGGCAGAGCGCGGGATTTGTAATCCCGCGGTCGTGGGTTCAAGTCCCACCGCCAGCTTGTGAGCTCAGGAGGGGTGGCCGAGTGGACAAAGGCAGGGGACTGTAAATCCCCCGGGCTCCGCCCTACGCAGGTTCGAATCCTGCCCCCTCCACCAGCGGGCGTAGCTCAGTGGTAGAGCAGCTGCCTTCCAAGC
>JBEPZA010000034.1:0-8601 GCA_041641075.1 Aquificaceae bacterium
GTGGTTACCAAAATACTTGACTGAGAGGTGAAAAATGGCTGCAACGAGGGAAATAATAACTTTGGCGTGCACAGAGTGTAAAAGGAGAAACTACACGACCACAAAAAACAAACAAAAACACCCTCAAAGGATGGAATTGAGGAAGTATTGCAAATGGTGCAAAAAACACACCGTCCACAGAGAAGTTAAGTGAAGGGGCACTAGCTCAATTGGCAGAGCGCGGGACTCCAAATCCCGCGGTTGGGGGTTCGAGTCCTCCGTGCCCCGCATGGAGAAAAACATGGATAGAGTTAGGTACTTCTTAAAAGACTTGAAACAGGAGATAGGCAAGGTTTCTTGGCCTAACAAAAAATTGGTGCAAAAAGCTAGTATAAGTGTTATAATATTTTCTTTGTTTTTCGGGATTTACTTGTGGATTATTGATTTGGCCTTTACCAGGATAATACACTTTCTCTTGTCTTTGAGAGGTAGTTGATGAACGAGTTTAAATGGTATGCACTCCAAGTTGAGGCGGGCAAAGAAGCTACGGCAAGGGAAAACTTGCTTATGGTTATAAATACAGAAAGCCTTCAGGACTTGGTTGAAGACGTCGTTGTACCAGCTGAAGAGAAAGTAGTAATCAGAGCTCAAGGCAAAGAAAAGTACAGGCTCTCTCTCAAGACCAACAATAGAGATATTAGTGTCCTTGGTAAAAAGGGTGTAACCACAGTAAGAATAGAAAATGGGGAAGCCAAAATTATAGAAAGTCCTGAAGGAGACAACTGTATAGAAGCGCCTCCCATATCTAAACCTGGGCAAAAGATAGTGTGTAACGAGAATAAGGTCGAGGTTAAGATAGTACTAGATTCCAAAATGTTTCCTGGTTACCTCCTCATAAAGGCGAATATGAATGATAGGTTACTTAGAGCAATAGAAAAAACACCTCACATATATAAGCCAGTACTCGTAGGTGGGAGAATCGCACCTATAGATGAGAAGGAGATAGAGAGAATTCTTTCATTAGTCAAAAAGGGAGTCAAACCGGTAAAAGCGCTCTTCGAAAAAGGAGAGCAAGTTAGAGTGATAGAAGGACCATTCATGAACTTTACGGGAACTGTGGAAGAAGTACATCCCGAAAGGGAAAAGGTGATCGTCCTCATAAGCATATTTGGAAGATTAACGCCTGTAGAATTGGATTTTACACAGGTAGAGAAATTGTAGGAGGAAAGGTATGGCAAAGAAAGTTAGTGCGAAAGTTGAGCTTATGTTGCCCGCTCAGCAGGCTACTCCTGCACCACCAGTAGGTCCTGCTCTCGGTCAACATGGTGTAAATATAATGGAATTTGTCAAGCAATTTAATGCTGCGAGCAAAGATTTCGAACCAGGCACAGTTGTACCAGTAGTTATAACGATCTATCAGGATAGAAGCTTTTCATTTATAATGAAAACTCCTCCAGTTTCCTACTTGCTCAAAAAAGCTGCAAAAGTTCAAAAAGGATCCGGAGACCCGAAGCGTAATAAAGTAGGGAAAGTGACAATTAACCAGGTTCAAGAGATCGCAAAGATCAAGATGAAGGATATGAACACCAAGGACATAAATATGATAGTAAGGCAAATAGTGGGAACCGCCAAAAGTATGGGCATAGAAGTAGAAGGATATAAGGAGTGAGACCATGGATAGAGGAAAGAAGTACTTAAAAGCTTTGGAAGTGTACGAGAAAAGTAAGCTTTACTCTTTAGAAGAAGCTGTTGGTATCCTAAAACGTCTGCACCAGGTTATGGAAGTCAAGTTTGACCAAACAGTCGAAGTAGCCTTTAGATTGGGTGTAGATCCAAAGTATGCAGACCAGATGGTGAGAGGTTCTGTGATTTTACCCCATGGATTAGGAAGACCTATTAAGGTATTAGTTTTGGCCGAAGGTGAGCTCCAAAAGGTTGCACAAGAAGCAGGTGCAGACTACGTAGGTGGTGAAGATCTCATAAACAAAATACAAAAAGAAGAATGGGTCGATTACGATGTCGTTATCGCTACACCGGATATGATGCCTAAGGTAGCAAAGCTCGGTAAAATCCTAGGACCAAGAGGCTTAATGCCTAATCCAAAAACTGGGACCGTTACTACAAACATAAGGCAAGCTGTAGAAGAAGCCAAGAAAGGTAGAGTCGAATTTAGAGTCGATAAAACTGGTAATGTGCACATGCCAGTAGGTAAAATTTCCTTCGACAATCAAAAATTAATTGAAAATATTTACGCAGCTGTAGATGCAATAATTAAAGCTAAACCACCGGGAGCTAAGGGACAGTATGTGAAAAACATGACTGTATCCGCTACTATGACACCTGGCGTAAAGGTGGACGTATCTCATACACTTAAAAAACTTCAGGAGTTAGCGGCCTAAGGAGGAAAACATGGAAAAGAGAAGTTGGGTCCAAAAAGCCGAGCTCATCAAGGGTTATGTTGACAGAATACAAAAGTCGTCCTTAATCGTATTTATGGACTTTACTTACATAGATGCGCAGACGTTAACTGAGGTTCGTCAAAAGCTAAAAGACTCGGGCGGAGAAATGCTAATAGGTAAAAACACTCTATTTTACAGAGCTTTCATGAACACGCCTATGGCGGATCACAGGGAAGTTTTGGTTGGCCCTACCGCTCTCGTTTTTGCCTATGCTGATCCTGTAGCGGTAGCAAAGATAATATACGACCTTGGAAAAGAGCTAAACAAGGACAATCCTCTCGAGAAAATAAAAGGTGCATATATGCAGGGGAGATTTTTGAGACCTGCAGAAGTACAAGCGTTAGCAGAGCTTCCTCCCAAGGAGGTGCTTATATCCAAACTCATGGGTGTCATACAGGCGCCCATTGTTAACTTTATACTTGCACTTAAGAGTGCACCACAGAAGCTTGTGCTTACATTAAAAGCTATAGAAGAAAAGAAATCTTGAAGGAGGTATAAATATGGCAGCACTTACTATTGATGAAATTGTAGAAGCTATAGGCAACATGACGCTTCTTGAAGTTGCAGAGCTCGTAAAAAAGCTCGAGGAAAAATTTGGAGTTTCTGCTACCGCTATGGTAGCAGCTCCAGTCGCTGCTAGTGCAGCAGGAGCACCTACAGCAGCACCCGCGGAGGAAAAAACGGAATTTGACGTAATTCTCAAGTCTGCTGGAGCCAATAAGATAAACGTCATCAAAGTGGTAAGAGAAATTACGGGCCTAGGTCTAAAAGAAGCTAAGGACCTAGTTGAAAGTGCTCCAAAACCCATAAAAGAAGGAGTGTCTAAGGAAGAAGCTGAACAAATAAAGAAAAAACTTCAAGAAGCAGGTGCGGAAGTAGAGGTAAAGTAAACCAGATCCTGATATGAAGGATCTTTCTACGATTGCCTCCTGTGAAAAGCAGGGGGCTTTCTGTTTTTTATTGATATCCCACCCATGTTCGATTATAATTTATAAGCTTAGACCTTTGCAGAGGGTTAAAAGATGAGGAAAAACATTCCTGTTTTAAGAAAGTCCTTTGGAAAGGACAGAGATATTATATCACCTCCTTACCTATTATTCCTCCCTAAGGACTCTTTTGAAAACTTCATCCAGTTTTATAGAAGTCCATACGAGAGAGAGGAAAAGGGATTGGAATACATATTTAGGTCTTCCTTTCCATTTCAAGATTCAGATGAAAAGATAAGCGTTGAGTACCTAGGCTACGAAATTGGTGAGTGGGAGTGTAATAAGTGCGGATATAAGGCGCATACGGACCCATCTTTTTTGGGCGGATATGGCGTAAATTGCCCCAAATGCTCTACAAAACTAGTTTACAAAGAAAAGTTTACAGTAGATGAATGCAAAATTAAGGGATTTACTTATTCGGCTCCAATAAGAGTTTTGGTCAGACTAAGGGTTAAAACAAAGAAAGGGGAAAAGGTAAGTGAGCCAAAGAAAGTATACTTTGGCGATATACCTATGATAACAGATAATGGATCCTTTGTTATAAACGGTAGTGAACGTATTATCGTTAGCCAGCTCATAAGATCTCCTGGAATATTCTTTGAAGAAAAGAGCGAAAAGCAAAAGGACAGCACCATTGTTAGAATTGTTTACAAGTCCAGTGTGATTCCTGACAAGGGCCCACGTATAGAGTTCGAAATTTCAAGCGCAAGTGATATATTAAGCGCAAGAGTTGACAAAAACAAGATAAGCGGTTCTTTCATATTTAGAGCCTACGGTTTGGAGACAACCTACGATATACTAAGACATTTTTACGCCGGAACTAGACGTCTTTTTAGCAGAGGAACCTACTTATTCGATTCAGATACAGGTGAAGAATTTACTTTAGGTGATCTAAATAATTACTATCTTTTCGCCATATTTAAGTACAGAGCTATAGTAGAGGGGACTGACAAAGAAGAGGAATTTATAGAAGAAAGGTACATAGAGGATATTGACCAGCTTGAAAGGCTCCTAAAGGATGAGAGAGTAAAAATGGAAAGCATTACAGCTGTTCCTAAGGAAAGCGCTGTTAAAAGCAGCTATGGAAGAATAATGCTAGACACTCTTATAGCCGAAACCTCGCCGAAGGACACAGATCGCAAAAGCCCTATAAAAATTCCTTCTAGGTTTTCTCTAAAAGATATAGCTCTAGTTGATATATACAAAAAGCATAGACCTGTTGAACCTATGGTGATGGAGCTTGAAAACCTAGTTCAGCGTGCCAGACTTTACTTTGAAATGTATTTTAAGGACATCACCAGGTATGATTTATCCCGTGTTGGTAGGATTAAAATAAACGCCAAGCTCCATAAACTACCTAAGGTTCTCAAACCTTTTGACTTGGATCTCTTAGATAGTATGCCTCCTGTAGCGCTTGCGGAGAAAGTAGGTGAATACAAAGAAGGCACACTTCTAACAAAAGATTTAGCAAAGGAAATTTTCAAGATAAAAGAGGAAGTAAGGATAAAAGATTACGTAGACTCAGATGCACGCTTTTTATTGCCTATAGACATAGTTAACGCGGTTAAGTACTTAATAGACCTAAGGTATGGAAAAGTAAAAAAAGACGATATAGCCTACCTTGGAAACAGAAGAGTAAGAGCTGTAGGGGAGCTCTTAGAAAACCAGGCACGTACTGGTATAGCCCGTATGGAGAAGTTCTTTAGAGATAGGTGCACCGTTGTAAACCCAGAAGACCCAAACCTAAAACCTCAAGACTTGCTAAATCCTAGATACCTAACATCTGCCATATACGAATTTCTCAAAGGTGGACAGCTTTCCCAATACTTGGATAACACAAACCCACTTTCCGCTCTCACACACAAGAGGAGACTTTCCGCCTTAGGACCTGGTGGATTGACAAGGGAAAGCGCCAAGTTTGAGATTAGAGATGTGCATCCATCTCACTACGGAAGGATCTGTCCCATAGAGACACCGGAAGGTCAAAACATAGGCTTAGTTACATCACTTACAACCTATGCCCAACTGAACGAGTATGGCTTCATAATAACTCCATACAGAAAGGTGGAAAATGGCAAAGTTACGGAAGAGATAGAGTACCTAGCAGCGTATGAAGAAGAAAACTACGTAATAGCTCAGTATACTCCCATAGATGAAGATGGCAGATTCAAGACCCAGAGGTTGATGGCACGCTACAAGGGGGACATCGTTGTTGTGAAACCTGAACAGGTAAACTACGTGGATGTGTCTCCAAAGCAAGTCGTATCAGTTTCCGCTTCGTTGATTCCTTTCTTGGAACATGACGATGCTAACAGGGCATTGATGGGTTCTAATATGCAAAGGCAGGCTGTTCCTCTCATATTCCCCAAATCTTCGCTGATTGGAACAGGTATGGAACTAAAGGTGGCACAAGACAGTGGCTCAGTCATTTTGGCAAAAAGAGGCGGTGTGGTAGAAGAGGTCGATGGTAAGCGCATAATAGTGAGAGTCAACCCTGAGGAGATAAACCTTTCGGACCCTATGGATATAGGAATAGATGTTTACGAGCTTAGAAAGTTCGAAAGAACAAACCAAAACACATGCATAAACGAAAGACCCCTTGTCTATAAAGGTCAGAAAGTCAAAGCTGGAGAGGTTATAGCGGATGGTCAATCTACAGAAAGAGGAGAGCTGGCTCTGGGAAGGGATGTTTTGGTAGCATTTATGCCATGGAGAGGTTATAACTTCGAGGATGCCATAGTTATCTCTGAAAGATTAGTAAAAGATGATGTCTTTACTTCTATACATATAGAAGAGCTAAGTGTCGAAGCAAGAGAAACAAAGCTAGGCTTTGAAGAGATAACCAGGTCCATCCCTGGTATACCCGATAAGTTCTTAAGCCACTTAGATGAGTTCGGTATAGTCAAAATAGGCACGTATGTAAAGCCTGGTGATATCTTGGTAGGTAAGGTAACACCAAAAGGAGAGCAACAGTTAACACCAGAAGAAAAGCTTTTGCAAGCCATATTTGGAGACAAATCAAGAGATGTCAAGGATACATCCCTCAGGTGTCCACCAGGCATAGAAGGTGTGGTTGTGGATGTGCAGGTCTTTGCAAGGCGTTTAGGCGAAAAACGCAATTATCTAGCAGAAGCCATAGAGAGAGAAGAAAAAGAGAAGCTCTTAAACGAACTTGAGAAGAAAAAGAAACTTATAGTAGATGGAAGAAACGCAGTAGTCAAATCTATGGTCCTAGGTAAAGCCATTGACAAGGACATAGTTATAAAGAAAAAGCTCTACAAAGCCGGCACCGTTATAACCGAGGAGAATTTAGAGTTGTTCCTTAATTACATAATAACAAAACCTGAAAATCTATTCGAAGACCCCAATTTATGCAATGCCATCAACGAGATAAGAGAAAAAACCAGATCTCAAATAAACATGCTTGAAAAGCTCTACAAGGAGAAGGAAAGCGCCATAGGTAAAAAGAGTGACCTACCTTCCGGTGTTACCACTCTCGTAAAAGTCTACATAGCTCAAAAGAGAAAAATAAAAGTCGGTGATAAAATGGCAGGTAGGCACGGGAACAAAGGTGTTATATCCATTGTTCTACCAGTTGAGGATATGCCTTTCTTGGAAGATGGCACACCAGTGGACATAGTTCTAAACCCCCTAGGTGTTCCTTCTCGTATGAACGTGGGACAAATCTTGGAAACACACATAGGCTGGGCATGTAAGGAACTTGGTAAAAAACTAGGTGAGCTCCTGAAGGCAAAAAAGGAAAGACACGAAATCGAAGAGTTTCTAAAGGAAATATACTCCATAGGATTCGACGATTCGCAGAACCTACAAAACTACCTTTCTAGCTTGAGCGATGAGGACTTTAGGTCTTTGATAGAGTATTATGCAGAGAAAGGAATACCAATAAAAACACCCGTTTTCGAAGGAGCTACGGAAGAGGATGTAAAAGCTTTCCTCAGACTTGCAGGACTACCCGAGGACGGAAAGACAATACTATACGATGGTATGACAGGGGAACCTTTCGAGATGAGAGTGACTGTTGGCTACATGCATATGCTAAAGCTCATACACATGGTTGACGATAAAGTTCACGCAAGAAGCACTGGACCTTACTCCTTGGTTACACAACAGCCTCTTGGTGGTAGAGCTCAGTTTGGTGGTCAAAGACTGGGAGAAATGGAAGCTTGGGCTTTGGAAGCTCACGGTGCAGCTTACACTCTACAAGAAATGCTCACAGTCAAGTCTGACGACATAGAAGGTAGAACCAAAGCTTATGAAGCTATTGTAAAAGGTAAGTACACTTACCTATCGGGTATACCAGAGTCCTTCAAGGTGTTGGTAAGGGAGCTCAAGGCACTTGGTTTGAACGTTAAGTGCGAAAATGGCGAAGCTAAGCCATGTGATGAAATTGAAGTTGAGGAGGAAGAAAAATGAAAAAGGGACTTCTTCCTTTTGAAAAAATCAAGCTCATGCTCGCCTCTCCGGAAGAAATAAGGAGCTGGAGTTATGGGGAGGTAAAAAAGCCAGAAACTATAAACTACAGAACACACAAACCAGAAAAGGATGGTCTGTTCTGTGCCAAGATATTTGGTCCCATAAAGGACTACGAGTGCTTGTGCGGTAAGTATAAAGGAAAAAGATTTGAAGGGACAATATGTGACAAATGCGGTGTAGAAGTCACAAAGTCCTACGTGAGGAGAAAGCGCTTTGGACACATAGAATTAGCCGCTCCAGTGGTGCATATATGGTTTTTAAAGAGCTCTCCTTCTAAGATAGCTACACTACTTAACATCTCACCAAGAGATGCGGAAAAGGTGGCATACTTTGAGTCCTACTTGGTCATCGAATACCCAATGAACGAAGAGGAGGAAAAACAATTCGAAGAGCGCGAAGAAACAATACCCATCAAAGATGATATCGGGAAAACCAAGTTTGTGAAACTCCATATTGTAGATGAAGAGAAGTACCTAAAAGACTACGCGGTAGACTTAGAACATAAGTACGAAGGCGGTATGGGTGCAGAGATACTTAAAAAGGTCTTATCAAGATTGGACTTAGAAGCTTATGCAAATAAGCTGAGAAAAGAAATCAAGCCTTACAGTCTAGGATTTGAGGATTTGGGTAAGCATCTAGAGCATACCTACAAGAAGATATATAACAAGATGGTTAAGGTGATA
>JBEPZA010000035.1:0-8084 GCA_041641075.1 Aquificaceae bacterium
AAGCACCACCCAGAATGCAGATGATAGCTGATGCCAGGTCTCCTATTTTTCTTCCAAATAAGGCTATGATTAAAAATGCTGTTAGTGGTGACAGTATTACTATTAGGCTCTCCATAACTTAACCTCTCATATCCGTTATTTCATCCGTAGAGTCTACTTTTCTCAGTCTGAAGATAGCTATTATTATACCTAAACCTACAGCTGCCTCCGCTGCCGCAAGAGCAATTATAAAAAGTGCAAACACTTGACCGTTGGCTAAGTTCAAATGCACATCAGCACCGATAAATAGCACGTTTACAGCATTAAGCGCTAATTCCATACTCATTAGAACAGTTACCAGGTTGCGCCTCACTATCATTCCAAAGATACCAAGCCCAAAAAGAATTATGCTTACAACTAAGTAGGCTTCTAGACTAATCATAAACCTGGTCCTCCTTTCTTCCTATCAAGACAGCGCCTATCATACCTACGAGAAGAACTAAAGAAACAAGCTCAAAAGCCAAGAAATATTTACTAAATAAGATTGCACCTATGACTTCTGTATTACCAAACTTGGTAACGAGCTCCTTTATTTGACCTTGTGGAGATACTGCCACTCCTACTAAAAATACCAATATGATCTCTAGATAGAGCCCAAGTATAAGTGGAAATGATATCAAGCCTTCGACTTTGTAGTGGGATTCTTTCTTAAGTGCCTTTTCCCATGGAACTGCTGTTAGGACAAACACATAAAACACAGTTATAGCTACCGCGTATATCAGAAGTTGTAGTGCACCTACTAGTTCTGCACCTGAAACAAAAAAGATTCCAGCGATGCATATTAATGCTGAAAGTAGTGCTAAAATTACGTAAATAGGATTGTATAAAAGTACAACACCTATTCCAGATAGGATGGCTAAAGATGAAAAAATCAAGAAAGCTATCCATTGCATTATCTTTTATCCTCCAAAAAGCTTAAGTTGTTCTCGTACCAAAGTCTCTTTCTTTGGGCATCGTCTATCCAAATTCTGTCTGGCTCATTTTCTCTTCTTAATTGCCAATCCTTCCCGATTTTTTCTAATATTTCGATATCTAGTATAGCATCTTTTCTTGTGTAACACGCAGTTTCATGTATGTCACTCATAAAAAGGCAATCTACGGGACAGGCATCTACACAGAGTCCACAAAAAGTACAGAGCATTAGGTTCATATTGAAAGTTTTCAATACCCTTTTGCCATTTGGAAGCTTCTCTCCCTCTATTTGGAATAGCTCGGGGACTGGACAAGCTCTTTTACAAAGCTGACACACAACGCACCTACTCTTCCCGGGTTGCACGTGTATGTTGAAACGAGCCACCCATTCATCGAATGCAGGCTGAGGCTCGTTCCCATCTACGACCTTATGTCCATGGAAGCCTCTAAACCTCTTTGGTGGTGTGAGTTTTTCGTAAGGATAGTGGGTAGTTATAGTTTTTCTGAATGCGTGCCTTATGGTTATTGAAAGACCTTTTATAAAATCTAGAAACAAGGCGCGCTCTATCCAACTAACAGGTTTTTCAAAGACCTTCTTAATCATTTTCTTACCTCCATATAAGTGGAGCTACGATAGCTGTAAAAACTAAGTTTATAAAAGTTAGCGGTAACATAACTTTCCACGCCGTTTCTGTAATTTGGTCTATTCTGTACCTTGGCAGTGTCCAGTGTAGCCAAAGTATGAAAAGGAAGACCAATGCCACCTTTAGAGCAAACCAAAGGAACGGCGAAAGTGGACCCAAGAAAAATAGAGGATCTATAAAACCTACGAAAGGAATATTTAAAGGAGACCATCCGCCTAAAAATAGAACCACCGCGATAGCGGAAAGGGCTAAACCTTCTATATACCATTCCACAAGCGGAAATATGCCAAACTTCATACCTCCATACTCAACAGTGAAACCAGTAGTTAGCTCAGCTTCCGCTTCTTGAACATCAAAAGGCACCCTTCCCATTTCTGCCAAAACTGCGAACATGTAAACTACAAACGCCATAGGCTGAACCCATATATACCAAAGTTTTTGCTCTATTTGAGCTTGAACTATACTGTAAGTGGACAACGTCCCTGCCAAAATAATAGGTCCCATTACTGCAAAGGTAATTACCACTTCGTAAGAAACTACAATGCCCGCTTTTCTCATGGATCCTATGAGAGCATACTTGGAGTTGGAAGCCCAACCTGCTAAAGCTATGGCGTAAACCGCCATAGATCCTAAGGCGAAAACAAGGAGTATTCCTATATTCACGTCTGTAAGTATAGGTTTTACAGTTATTCCAAAAAGGGTAAATTCTGGTCCAAAAGGAACAACAGCGAAGGTTAACGTAGCCGGAACTAAAGCCATAACTATAGCTAGGTAATAAAGAAACCTATTTCCATATCTGGGAAAGAGGTCTTCTTTGGTTAGAAGCTTTAGACCATCAGCTAAAGGTTGCAAAAGTCCATGCCATCCCACTACCATTGGACCTGGTCTTCTCTGTATATGGGCTGCGACCTTTCTTTCCACCCACGTCAAAAAGGCACCTATACCCAGTGTGATAAGAAGAATAACCACTATCTTTATGGCTATCACTATAAGGTTAGCGACCAACCCTTCCATATGTGCCTCCTACCTGTCTATCTCTCCTACTACAGGATCTATGCTTGCCAAAATAGTAACAGCGTCTGCTATAACTCTATCCTTCATGAGATGCGGGTATACGCACAGGTTATACATAGAACCTGGTCTTATCTTTACTCTGTAAGGTTTTGTGGAACCATCAGAGACAACATAAAAACCTAGCTCTCCCCTTGGGTTTTCACCAGAGGAGTATATTTCACCCGGTGGTACTTTCAGACCTATCCCATCGATGCTTAGCTTTATTTTCTTTGGATCTGGCGATTCAGCAAAAAACGGCGCTCCTTTCATTTTTTCTAACTTTTCTACACATTGCTGTATTATTCTTACACTTTGTTTCATTTCCTCTATTCTCACTAAATACCTGTCATAGGCATCGCCGTTCTCACCTACAGGTATGTCAAATTCAACCCAAGGGTATGCATCGTAAGGTTCAAAAATCCTAAGGTCGTATGGAACTCCAGAGCCTCTTGCTACAGGCCCAGTCAAACCGTAATAGTAAACATCTTCTCTAGATATCACACCTACACCTATGTTTCTTCTCTGCCATATTCTGTTTCTACTGAGAATTGTTTCCCACTCTTTCAACTCTTTGGGAAATCTATTTATGAACGCCTTTATTACCTCTAAAGCTCCCTCTGGAAGGTCCATACGCACACCACCGATACGTGGATAAGAAATGGTCAACCTTGCACCAGTGATTCCCTCTATTATGTCCATTATCTTTTCTCTTTCTTTGAAAGCATACAAGAATATAGTAAGTGCTCCTAAGTCTAAAGCGTATGTTCCAAGCCAAAGAAGATGAGAATTAATCCTTTGAATTTCCGCCATCATTGTTCTTATATACTTGGCTTTCTCTGGAACTATATCTTCTATGCCCAATAGCCTTTCTATAGCTACAACCCAAGCTTGATTAGAACAGAGTGCCGAAAGATAGTCCATTCTATCTGTGTATACGAGGAATTGATTGTACATCTGATTCTCAGCTAGTTTTTCTACACCTCTGTGTAGTTGTCCAAGAATTATGTCACAGTTGAAAACACGCTCACCTTCTAAATCAAACAAAAACCACATAGTGCCGTGCGTTCCAGGATGCAATGGACCCCAATTAAGAACTATTTGTGCTTGTTTTTGAAGCCTTCTTTTTTCTGTAATCTCTAAATCTTCTAATGTGGGGACGGCGGTGTGCATACGATTGTAGTTCATTGTGCCCGAGAGTTTATCATCCCATAAAACTTCGTTCAAAGATGGGAGATCTTCAGTTGGAAAGCCCTCTAATGGAAAATCTTTTCTAAGTGGATGATACTGGTAAGTTTCCCACATAAAGGCCCTTACCAAGTTTTCATGACCTTCGTACCTAATACCGAACATATCATAACACTCTCTTTCTGCCCATTTACCTGCAAACCAAAGTTTCTCTATCGTGGGAAGTGTGCCATCGGTCCAAGTCTTTACTACTACTCTTTTTTTCTCATCTACGTTGTAAAGTACGTAAAAAGCCAAAAACCTGGGTTTTTTGTCTGGGTAGTCTATGACGGAGTGATCGATAAAGAGTTTGTATCCTCTTTCTTTCAGGGACTTTAGCAGTTCTATGAGCTTTTCCTTTTCTATATACAAACTCGTGGCGTTTTTACTCTCTTCTATAGCTAAAGACTTAAACCTTTCCTTTAGCTCAAAAAAGTCCTGTGCCTTAGCCCAAGCCATCAGATACTTTCCTCCTCAAATTGCCAATTTAGTCCACCTTTTCTCCAAGCGTAAAGCAATCCATAAGTTAGTATAAATATAAACAGAAACATTTCAATGAAGCCAAAAATACCTAGGTATCTATAAACAACCGTCCAAGGGAATAGAAAAGCTGCTTCTATATCAAATAAAAGCAACAAAAGACCCAAAAGGTAATATCCTTGGTGAAAGGTAGATTGAGCATTTTTGTCATAAAGGGGAACTCCACATTCATAAGGATAATCTTGCATGCTTTCTGGGGTTTTGGGTCCAAGAAGGTTATTGACAAAAGCCATAAAAAAAGCAATACCTAAAACCACAAAAAACAGTAAAACAAGACCCAAGTAATCCATAGTCTACCTCCTAAAAAGAAGCTCTGCAGAAATATCAACAAAAAACCAAAGTATCATAGGTAAAACTCCTAAAATTAAAGTAGCTATGCTCAGGAAGCTTAAAACTAGCTTTTCACTGTTTGAAAGATCAATTTCTACAGTACTTTCCTCCTTTCTCATAAACATAATAGCTACCAATCTAAGGTAGTAACCCGTAGATATACCTGTAGCAATAATCATCACAAAAGCGAGTAACCATAGTTCCTTGTAAGCTAAAGCCATGAAGACCAAAGCCTTAGCTACAAAACCTACCGTAGGTGGAACACCTAGTAAGGAAAACATAAACACTGCAAAGGCTAAAGCCAAATAAAATTTGGAAAATCGTAAGCCAGCAAAATCATCTATCCTGTTTTGCCAACCTCTACTTCTCTCGAGAACACCAAGAATAACGAATCCACCCATACCCATTACAGAGTAAGCTATTAGGAAGTAAAGAACAGCCTTTAAACCTATGACATGAGACACAGCCATACCTGCCAGTATGTAACCTGAGTGAGCTATGGAAGAGTAAGCTAAAAGTCTCTTTACATCCTTTTGGGAAAGAGCCACCAAATTACCGTATAGCATGGTTAAAGCGGAAATTATGGATATAGTTAAAACCCAAGCGTTTTCAAAGTGTTCACTAACAAGAGGCATTATACGTGCTAGTGGAGCAAAGAAGGCTATCTTCCCCACGCTCGCCATGTAAGCTGTGATTGGTGTAGGTGCACCTTGATAGGCATCAGGTAGCCAAAAATGGAAAGGAACAGCTCCAATTTTTATAGCGAATCCAACCAAGAAAAACACTACACCCAGGATAAGCAACTTTTCATCATCGGCCATGTATGTCAAGATATCTCTTAGGTCTAGGGAACCAGAATACACATACATAAAACCAGCACCGTATGATGAAAGAGCTATGGATATGCCACCTAGTATTAGGTATTTGAAAGCACCTTCCTTAGAATTAAAGTCTTTTCTAGAAAGGGCTGTCAGTATGTAAAAGCCTATGGATACTGCTTCTAGGGCTATGTAAACAACGATCAAATTATAAGAAGAAGCTAGAAAAAGAGCTCCTACTAATACGAAAGAGAGAATGTAGTAAAATTCGCCGTAAAGAGAGTTTTTATGCCTGTAGTAAGTATAAGTAAAGGCAAGTATGGCTAAGCTCAAAAGTATCATTACGGATTGCAACAAAGAAGAAAAAGTATCCCTTACATATAAACCATAGAAGGTTTCTCCAGTAAGATGGGAGTTTAAGGCTATATATAAAAATGCCAAGAGATAACCTATGAAACTTACACTTGTAGCTAAAGTATGGTTTATCTTTTTGTATACAAGATCTAAACTGAACAGTACAAATCCAGTAATAAGGACTATTATCTCGGGAACCAACAAGCTAAGGTTGGGAAGCTCAATGTTTACTACCTGTTCCATTTACTGGATACCTCCCATTGCTTTCTGGGTAATTAAAGAGAGGAGATTATTTATAGTTTGGTCAAACATTATAAAGAAAAGAAAGGGCAAGAATCCAACCATCAACATAGGTATTACTGTGAATAAGAAGGCAACTAATTTGTAACCCCTTATATCTGTGAAGTGCACTATGCGACTAGTACTCTTTGCATCCAGAAAAAGTGTTTTTAGAAGGTATAGTACATAAACTCCACTAAAAAAGGCACCTGCTAAAACAAGAAGTGAAAGGTTTAGAGAATATTCTTTTGCACCTAGTATAGTTAAGAACTTGCCCCAGAAGGAAGAACCTCCAGGTAGCCCCATAGAAGAAAAGCCTGTGACTACTATTAGCACTGCAAAAATAGGCATAAAAACGATGCTTCCCCTAAGCATATCCATATTAAAACTATGGAGCCTGTTATATATAAACCCAGCCATCATAAACAAAGCCGATGATGTGAGACCATGAGCAAACATCTCCATTATGCTAGCTCTCATCCCTTCGTAATTAAGTAAAAACATGCCCGTAACGACAAATCCCATATGACTGATGGAGGAGTAAGCAACAAATCTCTTTACATTCGATTGGGTTATAGTAAACCAAGAAGCAAAAACTATAGTGATTATCCCCCAAATAACCATTAAAGGCATTAGGAATACACTAGCTTCTGGGAATAGTCCTATGTTGAACCTGAGCAAAGCATAAGTTCCCATTTTCAAAAGAACAGCAGCAAGCACTACAGAGCCAGCTGTAGGTGCTTCACCGTGAGCATCTGGCAGCCATGTATGGAATGGAACTATAGGCGTTTTGACGGCAAAGGCGATTAAGAACAAGAAAAATAGAAAGACCTCAAAGCCAATACTATACTCATTTTTAATGAGATCGAAGTAGCTAAAGGAAATTCCTCCGAAATTTTTGTAATGCTGTATAGCTACAGATACAATGCCTAAGAGTAAGAATAGAGAAGATACGAATATGTAGATGAAGAACTTATACGCAGAATACATTCTCAACTTATATCCCCATATACCTATTACGAAAAACATTGGAACCAATGTGAGCTCATAAAATACGTAAAATACTAATATGTCCCAGGAGGAAAAAACACCTATCAGAAAACTTTCCGTTATCAGAAAAAATATGTAATACTCTTTGAGCCTTGTGTTTATATGCTTATCCCTTACGGACCAAAGTATGGCAACAAAGGAAACTAAAGTAGTAAGAATATACATAAGCAAAGAAAGACCATCTAGACCTAAGCTAAGGCGGAGTCCCAAATTCTCTATTAAAGTGTACTCTTCATAAAATTGTACCTTATGCGCTTGTGAGAAATCAAAGAAAAAGAGGGACAGCATGGATAATACGAAAACTGTCCCCGTAGTTACTACAGACAATACCTTTGTATATCTCTCACTTAAAAAGGCAATCAGTAAGCTTCCAATTATCGGTATAATTAAACTAACAGAAATAATGGGAAATTCTGCATAAATCTTCTCCATGCCAAATTACCTCATAAATTTTATGAGAATACCAAGTATAAAGACTATTCCTAAAACTAAGAAGGAAACGTAGTTATTCAAAAGACCTGTCTGTAGATTCCTTAGGACTTTACCGCTTCTGTAGGCTACTCTTGCTACACCATTTACTAATAGATCTACAGTCATCACATCTAAACGTATCCACAGGATTTTAACAACCCTGAAGTATACTGTTTTTGAGAGGTTTATAAGTCCGTCTATTATTGATCTATCCCCTAAGATAAAAAACAGCTTGGACAGGTTCATGTATCCCCTAGCGAGTATTTTATGGTAGAGCTTTTCAGTGAAGAACTGTTCTTTAAAGGTTGTATGAAGTGCTTTTAGCGTCTCGTAAGCTCTCTCTGGCTCCACAAAACCTCTCACATACACC
>JBEPZA010000036.1:0-8044 GCA_041641075.1 Aquificaceae bacterium
TACTCCCTTTAGTGCATGCGTGCCGTTGGGGTATATCTTTTCTACATCCAAGAGCTTTAGAATCTCACTCATTTTTCAGTATATCTATTACGCTTGCTTTGCTTGCACGATAAGCTGGCAAAAGACTAGCCATAAGTGAAAGCATAAGTCCTCCAAGAACTGTGTATGCTATGTCTTTCGCTTCCAAGTGAGCGGGTATGTGGTCCATAAGGTAAACATCCGATGGAACTCTGACGAGTTTATACTCGTTTATCATGTAAGCTCCTACATAGGCGAGCACTAATCCTATAACTACGCCAGCTATACCCAAGATTAAACCTTGTAAAACGAAGAGGCTAAAGACCTGCTTTTCACTCATACCAAAGGTTCTTAGTATGGCTATGTCTCTTACTTTCTCTTTGGACTTCATGAAGAGAAGACTCGTTATGTTAAACGATGCTGTAGTCACCATAAGCAAAAGAACGAAGAATATTCCCACCTTCTCTATTTCCAATGCGTTAAAGAGAGGTTCGTTTAAGTCTATCCACGACCTGACTATAGCATAACTGCCAAGTCTGTTCTCCAGATCTTTAGAAACCTCTTTTGCTTTGTATGGATCCCTCAGAAAGATTTCAAGTCCGTAAAGTTGCCAGTTGTTCCCAAAAAAGTTCTGCGCTTCTTCCATGGGCATTATGAGTGTCATGTAGTCTTGGTCAAAGCTACCGGTCTTTAAAATACCATCTATCTTTATTTGTGTTGTCTTAGGTAAAAAACCAAAAGGAGTAACTCTTCCCACGGGTGATATCAAGAGAACATCTTGATTGACAGATACCCCCAGTATATCTGCAAGACCTCTGCCAAGAAGGTTACCTTTTGATTCACCTTCTACAAGGTAGTTTTCTTTATACTTCATGTCTTTTAGGTTAATACCCTTTACCACAACACTTTGGAAGGAATTGCCGTTGGAAATTATGCCTTGATATACAGCTACTGGATAGTAATAGAGTATCCTACTGTCTTTCAATGCTTCCTCGTAGTTTTGATCAACTCCTGCATATAAAAACTTCACTATAACATGAGGCGTAGAGGATAGAATTTTTTCTTTCAGTGCGATCTGAAAACCAGCAAACACAGACATAGTAAGCAAAATGGCAGTTATGCTTATGGTCACTCCCGCTAGAGCTATAAAAGATACCAAAAGTGTGGAGCCCTTGTTGCTTACCGTATACCTAAGAGATAATTTTATTAAAGACATCATAAGCTCGCTAACTTTTGCATAAATTCCCTTTTTTGTTGTGTCAGGAAAGTTCTTAGTAGCTCTAAGCTTTCCTCTACATATAGGTTGCTAATTCCTAAAACTAACCTTTTTTCTTCATTCGCATTTATGGCAAAGACATCTCCTTTTCCCCTAAAGCTTATGCTATCAAGAGAGTTTAATGGAACATCCAGTTGTTTATTTAGTAAGTCTCTTATGGTAAAGCCTTTAGATACCGATTTTTGAGAAAACTCAGCAATGCTTTCATTCTGACGGGAAATGAAAAAATTACTTAGATCGTTTTTTACTTTTATAAGTATAGGCTCTCCGGTCTTGTATGCATCTTTGAGGATAGCCATTGATAGATCAAGGCTTATAGTCATGTTTGCTAGAGATGTCCATAGTATTCTTAAGTAAGTTCTTACGTATGCATTTTCTAGTTTAACTAATACTTTGTACACTGAACCTTGCTTAAACTCCAAAAAAAGCTTTGCAAGTTTCATATTGACCTCCACTGTTCTATTATTTCTCTTTGCCTTTTGATTATATAAGACCTCAGGTGTTTTACGTCTCTCGTGCTAGGCTTTATTTTGAATCCAAGTCTCACATACAAACCTTCAGACTCTGTAAGAATGTTTCTAAGTTCTCCATTTATTTTGAATGTATATCCATCGGGTAGCTCTACGATGAGAACGACTTCTTTGTGTATAAGATGCTCTGTGGTATCCCTCTCAATCATACCTAAAAAATTTTTAGCATCCTCCTTTTTGAGTGCTATAGCTATACCTGTTTCACTCACGTCTTTTGCAATCGTCTTTACTATACAGCCATCATCTAAACATATGCTAACTAGTACTGGCTCTTCTTCGGATGGTTGAACTCTGATGAACTCTCTCATCGTTATTGGGGGTGGTGAAGTAACACTTTCTACTTCCAAAACTAATTCATCCTTTATGTTACTAAAGACCTTTGAAAATAGGTAAGTTTCTCCTACCTTTATATAAACGGGATTGTTTGAAGAAAATACACTTTTGAATTTACATTCCCTAAAATCAAGACTTATAAACCTCTCTTGTACAGAAATCCAGCGTATAGGCAAACGTATTTTAACGGGAATCTCCTTCCAAGATGTTATAACTTCACAAGATTTACTTTTTTCTAAAACCTTTAGGATATCCGATAAACTCACCTTATTAATTATAAATTTATGGGTGGTGAGTAGATGTTCGTTTCTGTAATTATAGCTGTTATGTTCTCTGCAGGTGTTACATCAAAAGCCAAGTGAAGAGCGTCTGATTCTTTTGGTGCAAAAAGGCAATCTCTATAACTTTTTACCTCTTGAGGTGATCTTTCTTCTATTACTATCTGATTACCTCTTTCTATACTTAAGTCAAAGGTGGACATGGGTGCAACTACGTAAAAGGGAATGCCATGGGCTTTTGCGAGCACAGAGAGAGAGTAAGTGCCTATTTTGTTTGCTACATCTCCTCTTTTGGTTATTCTATCTGCGCCTACAATCACACAATCCACCAGACCCTTACTCATCAAAAAGCCCGCTGTAGAATCAGTAATTATTTTGTGCGGTATGTTCTCTTTCAAAAGTTCCCAAGCGGTAAGCCTTGAGCCTTGAAGATACGGTCTTGTTTCATCTACCCACACAAATACATCCTTTCCTTGATAGTGACAGCTTCTTATGACACCAAGAGCCGTTCCCCAACCAGCTGTTGCCAAAGCCCCAGTGTTGCAGTGTGTGAGTATCTTTGCTCCTTTGGGTATCAACTTAGCACCTAGCTCCCCCATTTTTTTGTTGGCTTCGTAATCTTCTTTTTCTATCTTTTTTGCCTCTTCTTCTATGTTCTTTCCCTCCGTCAGAGCTTTCATCATTCTATCTAAAGCCCAAAATAGATTGTAAGCTGTAGGGCGTGTATTTCTCAACGTTTGGTAAACAATTTCTGGATCTTGTCCTTCCATTATTCCCAAAACAAAGCCGTAGGCGGCTGTGCAACCTATTGCAGGCGCTCCTCTAACTGCCATATCTTTTATAGATTTTGCTACTTCCTTGTAACTCTTTAGTTCGAGCCAAATTTCTTCCTGTGGAAGTGCTCTCTGATCCAAAAGTAGTAATCTATCACCTTTCCACATAAAGGCTTTAACTTCCATAAAAGATTAGTATAAGCTAGCGCATGAAATTTTTTAACCAATTTTTAACAATTAATGAATAGAGTTTTAGTAAAGATGGAAATAAATTGGAAAGTGGAAGAAAAGAGTGCCTTTGATGATAAGCAATTTGTTTTGGATGTAGTAAACAATAACAAACTTACGGTTCATTTTCAGCCCATATTTTTATCGGATGGTAGTGTTTACGGTTATGAGGCTCTTTCAAGATTGCAAAATTCGGACAATATCAACATTAATATATCAGAGCTTTTCAAAAAATCTATCGATACACAAACTGTATCCTTATTGGACCTAAGGTGCAGAGAGAACGCCTTCAAAGCTTCGGCAGAACTTGGTTTATTTAAACTTCCATTCAAGCCTATACTTTTTATCAACATAAATCCTTTCGTCCTTTTAGATCCAAATCATCACACAGGTTTGACGGAAAATCTCTTGCATAAGTACAAGATTCCTAAGGATCGCATTGTTATAGAAATAACTGAAGAAGCATCTAGAGAAAATCATGATTTGCTTATAAGAACGATACAGCATTACAGAAGTAGGGGATTTAAAATAGCCATCGATGATTTCGGGTCTGGCTATAGTGGGTTGAACCTTCTTCTACATGTAGAACCCGATTATGTAAAAATAGATCGGGAAATTCTATCTGGTGTACACAAAAGTGTTAAAAAGAGTATTTTACTAGATTCTATCCTAGAAACGTGCAACAAGCTTGGAATAAAACCTGTAGCTGAAGGTATTGAAGAAGAAGAGGAGCTAAAGGCTCTACTAAATATAGGCTTTGAGCTATTTCAAGGTTTCTATCTGTGTAAGCCTGGTCCAGAACTTTTCACAGGGAAACTAAATATATCAGGACATGGTAAAGAGTTGGAAAATATAGAATTTATTGGAGATATCGTAGAAGAAGTGGAACCTGTATCGCCAGATGTCTCCGTAATAAGATTGTTTTATAGATTCCTAGAAAACGAAAATCTCAAAGGTATACCTGTTCTAGAAGATGGAAAGATAGTGGGATACGTGTCCCGTAAAAAGTTTATAGAAAAGGTAATACTAGGAAATTACGGTTATGGAATACATTTGAATGCCTACAAGCGTGTATGCGACATAATGGAATTTAATCCGCTCGTCGTTGAGCACGATATGACTATAGAATGTGTTGCTAGTAAGTTCCGCAAGGTGAGTTTTAGTGAATTTAGCAAAGATCTGTTAGTTACTAAACACGGTAAGTACTATGGAGTTGTATATTTTGATGTGCTTTTTAATGCTATAGTTCAGAGAACCATATTGTTGGCTAAAGATGCTAATCCGTTAACTGGTTTTCCCGGTAACAAAGCTATCTATAGGGAAATAGAAAGAAGACTTTCTAAGGGTGTTCCTTTCGATATTTGCTATATAGACATCAATAATTTTAAGCCATACAATGATTATTACGGATTCGAAAAAGGCGATTTTGTAATAAAGGTGCTTGCAGAGTGTATTATAAAGGTTACCCAGCCATACCAAGATTTGTGCTTCGTTGGTCATATAGGTGGTGATGATTTTATACTGATAACGTTACCTGATATATCCATTAACATATGTGAAGGTATAATCAAAGAGTTTGAAGAAAACTTGACCAAGTTGCACTATCCAGAAGACATAGAGAGAGGGTATTACATTTCCAAGAACAGAAAGGGAGAAGTAGAAAAATTTAATCTTCTTTCCCTTTCCATAGGGATAGTAAGCACAAGCGAAAGACAGATACACTCATATGCCCATATTGCGTCTATAGCTTCCGAAGTTAAAGCTGCAGCAAAGGCTCTCCATGCATCTACAGGAAAATCGGTGATCTTTAAGGATAGAAGACGGGGAAATGAGTTATAATACAAAAACTTATGAAAATAGTCATAGTAGGAAATGGACCAGCGGCAGCTAGTGCGGTAGAAGCTATAAGATCTCTTTGTCGAGAAACTCCAATTGTTATGCTATCCGACGAGGAGTACCCAACTTACGCTCCTAATTGCATGGAAAACGTTATAAGAAACGATATAGACCAGAGAGCTCTCTTTTACAAAGGCGGATATGAGTTCTACGAAAAACACAAAGTGGATTTTAGACCTAGAAAGGAAGTAGTCAGTATAGATAACAAGCGTAAGGTGGTAATAGTAAGGGGTGGGGAAGAGATAAGTTACGATAAGTGTCTTTTGGCAGCTGGTGCTAGCGCATTTGTTCCTCCTATACCTGGTTCTGATCTAAAGGGTGTGACTACGGCAAAGAATCTAGATGATGCAAAGCGAATAAGAAACTGGATACTTTCTGGCAAGGTAAAATCAGCAGTTATCATAGGAGCTGGTCCAATAGGTATAGAAGATGCAGAAACACTTCACCATATGGGCATAGAAGTTAGCGTGGTTGAAGTTTTCGATAGAGTTCTCCCTAGAATGTTAGACAAACATATGGCAAATATTTATATGAGGTTCTTGGAAAGGGAAGGTATAAAGTTTTACCTAAATCATCAAGTAGTAGCCATACATGGAGAGGATGAATGGGTGGAAGCGGTAGAGATAAAGCAGTACGGAAGCGATGTAAGCAAGTTTATAAAAGCAGATTTAGTTATTCTTTCAACTGGTGTGAGACCTAGAATAAACCTAGTTCAGGATACAGACATAAAAATACACATAGACGAAGTAAGAAACAGAGTAGTAGGTGGCATACTTGTGGATGAATACCAAAGAACATCAGACCCTGACGTATACGCAGCAGGAGATATATGTTCTGGAAAGGATGCTTGGGGAAACCTCAGATGGATAGCTCTATTTCCTCCCGCTCAGCAAGGTGGTTACATAGCTGGGCTAAACATGATGGGGATGGAAATAAGAAACCCTGGGTTCGTGGATTACAACGCTGTAAAGACGAGAGCGGTAACTGCAGGTAGTGGTGGAATATTTGAAGATGCTGAAGAGTCACATTTTTTTGAGTATGAAAATTCCATAGTAAAAATCTTTATTAAGAATTCCAAGGTATGTGGGTATCAATTTGTAGGCATTCCTTTAGGTAGATCCCTAAATCCAAGGAACGTATTTCTTACAAACTTACACAAAAAAATAGAGTATATGATAAAGGATAAAGGTCTGGGTTTAGAAGCATCAGGGGTTTTATTTCATCACTTCCTAAAGTTAAACAGGGAGTTTAATGATAAGGTTTCAAAAGCTATAAAGAAGGGTATGCTTAGGTCCCTTGCGAATCCTCTTTTTGATGTTCCTCTGTTTTAGGTTTATAGATAACTACCTTGTTCTTGCCGGTAGATTTGGCTTCGTAGAGTGCCTCATCTGCCTCTCTTATTAGATCATCTATGTCTTCTATGCCTTTTCTAAAGTGTGAAATTCCAATACTTACAGTTGTTTTTATCTCTTTGTTGTTATATATGACTATAGTATTTTCAAATGATTTTCTTATACGTTCAGATACTCTGTAAGCACCATCTGCGCTGGTGTTTGGAAGTAAGAGAGCAAATTCCTCGCCTCCAAATCTGGCTGCTACATCAGCACTTCTGAGTTCAGATTTTAATACGTTTGCGAAAGCCTTAAGTAACGTATCTCCAGCATCGTGTCCAAAAGTATCGTTAATTTTCTTAAAGTTGTCTATATCAATAACTACTACACTTAATTTCGTATCATACCTCTTTGCATTCTCAATGAGTGTTTGTGCATTAATGAAAAAGTATCTTCTGTTGGGAAGGTTCGTAAGCGGGTCGTAGTATGCTAACTCCTCTAGTTCTTTGTTTTTGAGCTCTAGCTCTTTGATTAACTCTCTTATCTTGTTTACAGCGTCGTAGAAGGCTTTTTTTAGTATTCCTATTTCATCTTTTGGGTTAATTTCTTGAAGAAGCTTAGCCACCTCAAAATTTCCCATTTCAACTTCTTCTGCTACCTTTCTAAGTTGGTTTATGTCTTTGGTTAAGTAAGACACTATTCTACTTATTAATAATACAGACATTAGAGAAATAACTACTGCAAAAGACAGAAACAATACAAAGTTTTCATACTCCCTTCTATATACGTTTTTCAAATCCTTAAATAGGACTATTTTACCCCTAGGGTTACCATCTTGAAACCACATGGGAAGTTCCATTAGAAGCATCTTATTCAAGAATTTACCGTGTATCTCCCAACCTTTTACATCTAATGGGTACAAAAGTAGTTCTTGATTGCTTACTTTTTCAACTATTGTTCTACTGTCCAGTATTTGTTTATTTTTCACATACTCATCTAGTTGCTCACCCTTTAAATCTAACCATTCTTTATATATAACGATTGCGTAATTCTCGTAGTGCAGGAATTTCAGAGTTTTTAGTAGTTCTTCGACGGATTCACCAACAAAGTAGCAACCATCCTCAAATTTTCTCTGTATACCGTAAACCGTTCCTGATGGCAAGGTTAAAAAGTAACCTTTTACTGTTTGGCATTCCTTTCCTACCCATATTTTTGTGGTAAATATTTCTGTATTTTGAAGTTCTTTCATTGCACGTTCTAAAATTTGTATGTATGATTCATTTGCTTTGTTGTATACTTCTACTATGTAGCTCTCGAGGTGTTTGTTGAATAAGTATGCTACCGCCAACAGCATAAATACCGTCGTTAATAATGCATTACC